>WQVX01000101.1 GCA_009785615.1 Defluviitaleaceae bacterium
CATCTAAATATTGGAATACTCCATCTGCCACAGCATCAATATCCTCAATGATTTTTTGAAAATCACCTTTTATTGAAAGTTTATTTTTGTTTGATTGCAACTTTCCTTGTACAATCTCTTGGCTTCTTTTGTGTGTTTCGTTAATCATGTCATATATTGAATTTTGCATATTACAAAAAGATTGTGCTAATTCTCCAATTTCATCATTACCGCGGTCATCAAAATTCACTGTTAAATTACCGCCGGCTATTTCTTCAGCAGCAATTTTGAGTTTCTCTAACGGTTTAAGCCTGTATAATATAAAACCAAAAGAACCAAGTACTGTTACTAACATTATAATGGTTAAAGAAAATGACCAAAGGCTAAAATCTCCCGAAAAAACGACAAATAAATTTATGCTGCTTATTAAAAAGGCTATTGCCATAAATAATTTTATTACTGTTGAGATATACATGAAATATTCCTCCAAAGATGTTATTTGTATCCACAAACCGCACTATATTGACAATGCTTACAAAGAGAGTTATTTCCCTTGTTAAATGCATTTGGCGTAATTACACCGCTTGACATTTGCTGCCCTATTTCTTTAACCTTATCTTCTACATGTTGACATAAACCAAGAAATTCATCGTTAGTCACAATAGAAGAATTTTTGCTAAATCCTCCATCTTTTTTGATGGAAACCGGGATAACAAGAGAATCTGTGCCGCTAGTTAATAAATGCTTGTCCATGCCTACAATATTTTTTTCGTCAGCAAGTACTAAGCCGGACATTCTGAATTGTTTAAGCAGCATTGCGTCTCTAATTTCAGCATCCAACTTTTTATCAATAGGTAAAATAGGATCGTCTATATTAAAGTAAAAGACACCGCCGGGTTTGTTTTCCACATCTTTGATAGGGCTGTTTATTGAATTTTTGAGCAACGTATTCATATATAAAAGAAGCTGCAATTGAGTTCCGGCTTTTACTTCTTCCATTGAAAAACCCATTGTACCCGATTTGTAATCAATTATTTTGAAGTATGCTTTTTCTTCTTCTAAAACATCTATCCTGTCTATACGACCAGTAACAACCATTTGCTTATATTTTTGATTTAACTCCCGGTTTATATCAAGGGGAATTACAATGCCACCGGTTTTTCCTATGTCCATTTCTATGCCTGATATAGAAAATGTACCACGGCGATATTGTTCACATAAGGCCCAAAGAGAGACAGTACATATTCTTTTTACTCGCTCAAGAATATACATATTGCGGGCACTGCTCCGCAAAACATGATCTTCCATATTAAGTGCTTTTTCCGCATAACTATGAACTATATGTTCTAAATCTTGATAATTGGCTGTATGCCATATTTGGTTTGCTGTCAAGTCCCCTGTAGATTTTGCTAAAACATCGTGATACAAAATGCCCAAATCCATAGCCCTTACCTGATAAATTGCCCGCTCCTTGGCCTTTAGATTGTAGGTCAAAAAATAAGCAAAAGGACACTGTACATAAGCTTCCAGCTTAGAGGCGGCAGTATAAAAGGTGTCTCCATATAGCATATCTGTAAATTTTGAAGAAAGCGGCTGAATTTCTTGCAAATTTTCTGCATTCAATTCTTCGTTTTGCCGATCAGATGTTACATTATTGACTGTTAAGTTGTCAACTCCTAAACCGCTAATATCTGAATTTAGTTTAGGAAATATTTTATTTATACGTGCTAAGATAGGCGAAGGGCGCAAAGGCTTTCCGTCTGAACTTATTTTGCTATATGAAAGCACCAAAACTTCCTTTGGTTGGCAAAGTGCCCCATATAAAGCTACCATGCTGTCACTTAATTGCCGTGGCAGATCCGGGGCAAGATCCATTCCTGTACTTTGCAAAACGGATCTTTCATCTTCGGTTAACAAACTACTTTCTCCTATAGGTGGCGGAAGTTGACCATCATTTGCACCAAGCACCCATAAAGCCTTTATTTCCGGATATCGTGACCTTGTGATGTCTCCCATTACTACTTGATCCAATGATGGAGGAATTAATCCTAAATCTGCGGATTTTAAGCCTGAATCTAAAATGTCTGCAAAAACTCGTACAGATATTCGCATATTGCCCAAAATCTCAACCAGTTTATCAAATATATCAGCAATACGAGGCCATATTTGTTTATGCCAACGAGCCTGTTCCTGATCTTTTGCCTCTAAACTTTCATTCAATAAAAAAGCTAAAGTTTCCGGGGCACCTAAGGCATATAGCCATGTATATATCCGATGGGCAAGGTCGGCAATAGTAATTTCACTTTCAGGTTTAAGCCCTTTTGATAAAGGCTCAAGCATGTCTAATACTCGTAAACGGATATCTTCCATTGGCATAGATCCATCCATATTTCGCCACTCAGTACGCCAACGCCAACTTTTTATACCACGAGCCAATACATAGTTTTCAAGTTTATCAATTTCATCAGTACTCATGTTTTTAACAAATCCCGTTTTGAGGAGGCGAAACACCCCTTCGTATTGCCAATCCCAAGCAACCACTGCAACTGCTGCCCGTATTAACTCTGTTAACGGGTGAGAAAGTACACCCATTTTACTGTCAACAAACAATGGAATTCCGTATAGTTTAAAGATATTGTATGCTAATTTTTCATAGCCTGATAAATCGCCGCATAAAACAGCAATATCTTTAAATTTCCATAGCTTTTCTTCTACCACATTGTATCTTATCCATTCTGCTGCTTTTGTAAGTTCTGCCGCGCGGTCTTGCAATGGTAAAACAGCTATTGTTTCAATATCTTTATCCCAAGATTTATATGGCTTAGGAAACAGTTTTGCTAATGCAAGTAAGCCGGGCCGGTTTGAATGCCTATGTGAATGAGATAGAAAAACAGGAGCATTTACGGAAGCAGCTACGTTGTTTGTTATACTATGCAAATTTAAAAATGTATTTTTAGTTGCATAAAAAAAATCTGACGGTCGTAAATATGCGCCTTGTATGGTGTCCGGAATATTGTCCATGGTAAGGGTTATGGTTACTTCTTTAGCAATAACCAAAATACGCCCCAGTACACGACGTTCTTGAGGGGTAAAACCATTAAAACCATCTATCCAAAACAGACCATTTTGCAAAAAACTGGAAGCTGATCCTCCAACAGTAGTCAAAGCATCAGCTAATAATTCCAATGTTTCACCGGTTACCAGATATTGCCCAACAACATGCTCTTTCCAATGCCTAAGGATGGTTCCCAAATCTTTTAATTTAATGGGTAAGTCAGCATCAGTTAAATGCTGCGATTCTTGCATAAATCTATTTGCCCTTTGTTCCAGGTCAGTAGGAGTTACATTATATTGGGCAAATTCTGTGATTGTATGAGCCAAATTTTCAATAAACCCGGGTTTATTTATGGTTCGTGTATAAAATGACAGATCACATTCTTGCAAGATTTTACGAATCAACATATGCTTACCCGTATCATTAAGCTGTTTAGTAGGGGCACCACCTGTATGAGCAAATACATGATAAGCAAGCCGTCCAAAGCTAAGAGCCTGAGCTTGCATTATGGCATTATTTGGGGAGCGGGCAACTAACAACTTTTCGGCTTGCAAAGAGTATTGCTCGGGCACTATGTAAAATAGTGGGGGCGATTCAGCTTGGTTTGCAACATTTGTTATGGCATCTATACAGTAGGTGGTTTTTCCTGATCCGGGTAAGCCTAAAACAAAGGTAAGGGGCATAACTATTACCCCAATACCTTTTGTAATTTTTCTGCCATATCTTCAAAATCCTTTTCAGAAGGATCTTCTCGACGATACTGTATAGCCATAGCATCATTTTCATACCGTGGAATCAGATGCAGATGAAAATGATTAACCTCTTGTCCTGCTGCTGCTCCATTATTTTGTATCAAGTTTAATCCATGAAAATCAAGCTCTTCTTTTAAAACAGCAGCAACTTTTTGAGCCAGCGGAAACAACCTTCCCGCTTCTTCCTCATTTAAAGAAAATATATGAGCAGCATGACGTTTAGGCAAAATCAATGTATGACCCAAACATTTTGGAAAACGATCCAGTATTACATAAAAATATTCGTCCTCATATAATTTATAAGATGGAATTTCACCATCAACTATTGCACAAAATAAGCAGTCATTTTTCATAAAATCTCCTCCATTTTTCCTATTAATTCACCAAATTTATCTAAAGCCTCTTTGATAGGCTCAACGCCAACTGACATATCTACTCCCGCCTTCTTTAGTATATTAATGGAATAGTCACTTGATCCACTTTTTAAAAAGTCCAAGTATTTTATTGTCGAAGCATTGTCTTTTAAAATTTGTTTAGAAAATGCCATAGCTGCTGAATATCCTGTAGCATATTGAAACACGTAAAACGCATCATAGAAATGCGAAATTCTCGCCCATTCTAAGTCTAGCTTATCATCAATTACTAATGCATCACCATAATATTGCCGGTTAAGTGACCGATACACCTTGTTTAAAGCATCTACAGTTAAAGGTTTACCTTCCTGTGCCATACGATAGACTATCATTTCAAACTCAGCAAATAAAGCTTGACGGAATAGCGTAAATCGGAACTGCTCAAGCCATGTGTCAATCAAAAATGCTTCCATATCAGGATTATCATTATTTTCAAGAAGATATTCCATAAGCAAAGCTTCATTAACTGTAGAAGCTACTTCAGCTAAGAAAATGCTGTAATCACTGTAGATATATGGTTGATTATCCCAAGAATAGTAACTATGCATGGCGTGGCCTAATTCATGTGCTAAAGTAAACATATCATCCATTGTATTATCGTAATTAAGCAAAATATAAGGATGTCCGCCATATGCTCCCCAAGAATAAGCAGTGTTCATCTTACCGCTATTTTCATATATATCTACCCAGCCGCCTGTAGTAAGACCCTTTCGAGAAATGTCTATATACTCTGCGCCTAAAGGGGCAAGGCTTTTTAGTACAACTTCTACTGCATCCTTATAGGCCATTTTGTTATTAACTTGCTTTATCATAGGAACATATAGGTCGTAAGCATGTAGCTCTTGCAAATTTAATGCTTTTTTTCGTAACTTCATATATCTGTGCATTTGTGGTAAGTATTCATGAACAGTATCTATCAAATTTGTATATACTGCCGTAGGAATGTTATCCGTAAAAAGAGATGCCTCCATAGCAGAAGGATATTTTCGTATTTTAGCAAAAAATACATCCTTTTTAACACTGGCATTATATGTTGCTGTCAATGTATTTTTAATATACCAATAGCTGTCATGATAAGTGTTCCAAGCTTTTTTGCGTACATCACGGTTGGATGATTTTAACATATTACCATAACGACCATGAGTTAGCTCTACTTGATTGCCTTCTTCATCAGTTAAGGTTCCAAATTTAATATCTGCATTTTCAAACATGCTAAATATATTACTTGGTGCCATACCTAACTCGTGAACTTGTGACAAAATCTCTTCTTCTTTGGCAGACAACACATGTGCTTTTTGCCTAAAAAGATTATCAAAGTATTGATTATACAATTCAAGGCCGGGTGTGTTTTGTATACAGACTTGCAGTTCTTGTTCATCTATAGATAAAATTTCAGGCTCAATAAAAGATTCCGCTTCCATTATGTCTACATGAACATGGCCGGCTTTATCTGCAAATTCTTGAGCAGCTATATCATTAGCATCTTCATGAAGTCTCATGTTGGCATAGACGTATAATTGAGTAAATTTTTCGCCTATTTCGGCTTGCTTTGTTAGGCATTCCAGCAAAATAGCAGCATTGCTGCTTTTAATTTTGCCTAATTGATTTTTAAAATTGGCTAATTCTTTTACATCTTCTTTTATTTTATTAATGCCCTCTTGCCAAGCTTCATCAGATGCTATCAGATCGTTAATACGCCATTTAAATTCTGATGGGATTTCCGCACGTGTTTTTTGTTTTACTTCCATGCAAAACCGCCTCCTTTGAATTATTATTATAACGTGAGTTGGAAAAATTTGCACTATAACTTACATGAACCACAACATTGGGTTAGTTATCGACACAGTTCCGACTTGAGGATTACAAAGCTCAAAAACAGGTAGTCCACTTATCTTTTGAATTGGGCATCACACTTTTTATACTTGTACATATATTAAAACGTGTACTAAATATTAAGAAGCTGTGTATAGCTTCTTAAAAGGAGCTGAAATTTTTATGGAGAAAGCATCACCATTTTCCATGATGCGCTGGGAAAACGATCGCCATGATTGGAATGAGCGGCGAGGGGAAGATCATAAAAGCAAAAACGAGCGTCATGAGGACAGAGACGGAAAGTGCAAGCAGCACGAGGAACAGCATGAGGACAAAAACAGAAAATGCAAGCAACATGAAGAACATCATGAGGGCAGAGACAGAAAGTGCAAGCAACATGAAGAACATCATGAGGGCAGAGACAGAAAATGCAAGCAACATGATGAGCATCATGATAGAAAGAATAGATGCAAGCAACACGATGAATGCCATGAGGACAAATGCCAATGTTTTACCTCACGAAAACAATTTGATTTATTAGTAAAAAGTGGCATTAAAGATATAGAAGAAGGTATATGGGATATTCGTCAAGGGCTTGCAAAAGTTTTATTGCTTAAAGAACACGAAAGTAAAAAAGAAATTACTGAAGGTCTAAAAGATCTCCAAGAGGGTGTATGTGCTATAGAAAAAGCCCTTACTCATAAATGTTTGTTAAAAGATTCAAAAGGCTTACGCGAGATTAAAGAAGGCATTCACGATATCAAAGAGGGGATAAAAGATATTTATATCGGCTTGAAGGATTTATCCGGGCGTTGTGGCAAAGGTGTAAAAGAAATAAGTGAAGGACTTTGCGATGTCGAAGAAGGATTAAAAGATATTTTGCGTGGATTAAAAGATATTTCTTTTGTAGACAACTGTATAGGTATCAAAAATATTAATGAGGGTATCAAGGATATTAAAGAAGGCATCCATGATATTAAAAAAGGCATAAAAGATATTGAATGTGACCGAATCTGCGAAGGTTTACGGGATATTCGCGAAGCTATAAAAGACATTGAAGAGGGACTTCATGATATTATGAAGGGACTCTGTAAATTGTGCTTTGAAGATGAGCGAAATGCATTTAGAGAAATAGAAGAAGGGGTAAAAGATATTAACAAAGCTTTAGCAAAATTCCGACTTGGAATCAAGGCTGTTCTTGATGAGCGTATTTGTGACGGTTTAGCCTGTTTTAATGAAGGAGTTAGAGAAAGCGAAGAAGGTCTATGTAATATTGAAAAAGGTGTAAGCGACTTGTACCGATAAAACATCAATCAATAGAGCCTGTTTCTCACTATAAAAAAATATCGTCTGCAAAGATGTATTTTCTTTATTGGGAACAGGCTCTAAATAAGACACACAGTTGTCGTGTTTAGTGTGATAGTATTTTAAAAGTGAGGCAATAACTAAACTAATACTAGATATTATCATAATAAAAAACGGAGGAACTGTTTATGTCAAAAATCACACCAATTTTAATTTTTGCAGGACAAGCCAATCAAGCGATAGAACTGTACACAAAAGCCTTTGGTGCAAATGTTATAGAAAAAATATTCTATTCAGATGCAAACCCAAAGGATTTAGGGATTGAGGATAAAGACAAATATAAAGACTCAATTTTTTGGTCAGAGCTAAAAATTGGAGATCAACTTATCTCATTAGCTGATGATTCTAATGCTATAAAAAATGGCATTAAAGGAATTTCGGGCAATTCATTTTTAATCGACCTTCTAGTGCATTTTGATTCGGATGATGAACTAAAAGCGGCTTATGAAACATTGTCTGATGGTGCAACAATTACCGTGCCATTATGTAGTCAAACATATTGTTCTTTGACATGCGCCTTAATTGATAAATTTGGTGGGCGTTGGCAACTTATGAGTGGGTATAAAGGGTAAGGTTACATTGATATATCCTCCAAAACAAAAAAAGATCTCTTGCAAGTATGGTATTGTCCAACTGCAAGAGATCTTTTTTTAGTTTACTTTTGGCTGTCAAAATAATTTCCGGACGAAGATTCTACATTGTAAATGCTGCTAACCTCACGTCCGTCCCGGATTTTCTTGAGGTTATCCCTCATGAATCCCGTAAACTTTGCAGATAATGCCATATTCTTTTTATCCAGCTCAATTATAGCAGCGGCAATTGTATTAACATTTTCTTTAATGCTGTTTACTTCTTTTGCCAAAGCTTCATCGCCTTCTAAGTCCTTATATTGCACAAGCTCTGCATCAATCTTTTCAATTCTTGTTACAATTCTGCCGCGACCTTCGTATAAATTAGAAAACTCTTCGGCCTCTTTAAGCATAGTTTCTTCGTCAGTATTGGGGTTATCGAACGTATTTTTTTGCGTTAATTGTAGCATTTGTTGCAAATACCCCAACCTTTTATTAAGCAGCTCCAGATATTGTTGTTTACGGTCATCCATTTAGTTTCACCTAAGCCTTGCTGTTTTTGCTTTTATTATTAAGCATTAACGACATTTTATCCTATTGACCTGTTTATTAATATTATCTAGTTTCCTGCCCACATCATTTGCTCTAAGAACATCATTTGGTTTTGGCCAGCCATTAATGCGGATTCCAAACGTGAGAATTTTACAAAGTAACGTTGCTCTCTACGCGCCAAATCTGCCCTCATACGTTCTGCACGCTGGTCATATTGCTGGATGCGATTGGAAAGTCTGTTTTCGCTATCGGACATAGTACCTGCTATACCGGCATGTTCAAAGAGTCCACCATTACGGCTAAGCTCCCAGGTAATTATATCATTAATACGTGAAGCTATACCGCTGTTTTGAAGCCTTGGACGACGATTTTGCATATTATTGGTACCGGCAAGACGGTCATCTTGTGCAGTAAAGATATGCGCTACATCTTCCGGCCTTTCGTCTAACCAACGCATTAAGCGGTCTTCGTCAATTTGCAATTCACCAAATCTTGAAAGATCGCTGTGTGTACGTATGCCTAAATGAACAAGGTTAAGTTCACGGCCATCAGGCATTATTACATCGCGGAATATTTCATTATGCAATCTTGAGGTAAGGCTTTGTAGAGTGCTGTCCCTGTGCAATATACCTGTACGGGCTTGCTCTTCCCACAAATCAATCTCTCTGTCAGACATTCCACGGCGTTGCTCATCAGTTAAAGGTAAAAAACGTCCTCTTCTTCCCGGAGCATCAGAACGTGGTGCTCTGGTATGTGTTAAGTCTCTGATAGAACGGATTAGATTATTATATTCTTCCACAAAGCTACGGATCAAATCCATAGTATGGTCAGTATTTCTTTCAACATTTACATTGAAAGATACCGGAGGGGCACCAAGATCTAAATTAAGAACGTTAGCATTTAAGTTAATTTGCAAACCATCAATGTTAAAGTTGTTGGTTGTACGCTGAAAGCGATTGCCATTAACATATACAACAGCGTCAGAAGCAGTTGACACACGTTCTGCACCGGCAGGCAAAGCTGCGGTATTACTGGAACTTAAACCGATTTGCTCAAAGAAACCACATGTGCTACTAAATGTTACTCCATTATGAGCACCTGTTTGGTTGCTTTGCAAAGTAAAGCGTTGAGTAGTAGCGTTAAAGCTCATGCTTGCACCGGTACCTGCACCGTTAACAGCATTTAATACTTGCTGAAGGGTAAGGTCATCGCCGGTAAACGAAACAGAATTTCCATCTATACGGAAATAAGTTCCATCAAAGTTAAAGTTTCTTCCGTTAATCGTAAAGTCAAATTCGCCATCGCCACCCATAAGTTGAGCCATAGTTACATTACTAAGATTAACAGCAGTGCTTTGATTGTTTGTAAAACCGATAGTGCCCAAGCTTGGACGCCCGTTTGTGTTTTGAAGTGAAACAGAATGCCCTTGACGGCTATTAACTGTCATATAACCACTAGCATTAATACTTACAGAAACACGTTGATAAGCTGCATTGCCTGTATTGCCATCGTCATAACCAAAACGAGTGCTTAATTGCTCATTTATTTGACCTTGAAGCCAATTGTTACGGTCTGCATCTGTAGTACCGATGGATGCCAGCAATGTAGCACCGTTAAAAGGTACATTACCATCAGCATCAGTTTCAAACATAGATGACGCAGGGATATAAATATTATGAGCAACGCCATTTACAGTAACGCGGAAGTTAAGACCACCGTTGTGCCCTGCTTGTTGTCTCATACGTTGACCGCCATCGTCATAAGGCGCATCAAGTCTAAAGCCTTCGTCGTCAACATAGCCGGCGGTTCCGCCACCTCTTAAATAGACGTGCCTTCCTGCTATACGCTCATGAATAGGCGTAACTCCATCATCCTCATAACGCGGAACGCCATCCTGGTCAAGAGCATGACGCATAGCAATACGAGCTGCACCGTCTGTACCCGCAGCAACTTCATTATTACCAATAAAATATCCAAATCTAACAAAATCAGCCATTTCGTTATCTGTTGCCCACTGACTCATATTACGATGATCATGCTGTATGGGTTGAAATTCACTAAAGTCGATAGAAGTTGTACCTGTAATACCTGTATTAATATTACTTACTGTACTACCACGGAAAACATCGTTGCGGGCAACAGCATGTACTTGCACTGACCTATGGCCTGTAGGTGTGTTACCTGTAGTAGTAATGCTGATACCATTTGCCGGTGTACCATCAAGGTTGGAAACAGTAGTAGACCTAGCATGAAAGTTTGAAGATGAACGCAAGTTGCGGGAAGGATTTAGTACATCCAAAAAAGTACTTTGCAATGTACGTAACTGAGCGGCGGCACCACGATGTTTTTCTTGTTGCCAACGTAAAACGTCGCGGTTTTGCCTTACACGGTCTAAGCGCATAGAATGTGCCCTCATTAATTGAGAAACCATGTCATTTACTTCTAAACCGGACATGCCTGTAAAGCGCATTTGATTAGTAAACATAGCCATTATAGAATACCTCCTTAAATTAATTATGAAAAGTTTAAATCTGTAAATGTTTTCGCTATTGATTACGGGTTTAATGAAAAATTACTGCGAAAAAGTTCACCTGATTACTTTTCGGCTAATTTTCGCTAAAACATTAGTCCTTGGTTATTCCGGCAGATTTCCAAATTAATGAATATAATTAAAACTCAGTGAATGCTTTTTGTTTATCAAATTCACGCTATTATAAAGACATAGGCACTAACTTTACCTTGTCTGGATAGCGTCCCACAAACCACAATTCAAGTTTTTCCCAAAAAAATAAGCTCAACCACAAAAAACGTGATTAAACTCACTAAAACTCGACTAGCGTATTCGTTCAACCGGGTACAATTGTGAGATCGGTTGCGCACAAACTTTTGATGTTCCCTCTTCAAGCAAATTAATAATTCTTGACATTTTAAAAGTTATTTATTATCATTCTCCCAGATAGGTTTTTCAGTATAACAAATAGCAAATTTATTGCCTGTAGTGTCATTTCTATTTGATTTTTTTTAATGTTGCACATAGATTTTTTTGTTCTGTGAAAGTGTCAGCAAATGTGGTATATATGAGGATTTCCCTATGTTAACTTATATGTCTGCATTTTGTTTTTTACACTTTTATAAAGGTAGAAAAATTATATCAATATTATGTCAGACTTGCCCACTACATAAAGAATAACTGAAAAACC
>WQVX01000102.1 GCA_009785615.1 Defluviitaleaceae bacterium
AACATCGTCAAACGTTGTAGTATTGCTTGATTTTTTGTTACTTCTGCATTCTATCATTATTTCATAATTTTGACAACAATTTTTCAAAATAATATTTTTTCGGTTATTGTAAAAAGGATCCATACAATCCAAATAGGCAGATAACAGCCTAAAGGAATTTGTGGATCCTTTGATTTTTGGTAAGATGGTGGGATGGGTTATGATTGTTGGTTTAGTAGGTCTTTTACCATTGCAATGTTTTTATAGATTTCAATGGTGTTTGGATGATCTGTACCTAGCTTCTTTTCACGGATAAGTAATGCCTTTTGAAATAATTGAAGTGCCTCATCGTATTTTCCTTGATTAGCATACGTAACTGCAATGCTATTATAGGAAGCGGCAGTGGATGGATGGTCTAACCCCAACACCTTTTCACGGATTTTCAATGCCTTATCACACAATTCAAGTGCCTTGCCGTACTCTCCCTGACTATCATACACAGCCGCAATGTTATTATAGGAAAGGGCGGTGTCCGGATGGTCTAAGCCCAACACCTTTTCATGGATTTTCAATGCCTTATCATACAATTCAAGTGCCTTGCCGTACTCTCCCTGACTATAATACACCAAAGCAATGCTACTATAGGAAATGGCGGTGTCCGGATGGTCTAACCCCAACACCTTTTCACGGATTTTCAATACCTTAGCATACAATTCAAGTGCCTTGCCGTACTCTCCCTGCCTAGAATACACCAAAGCAATGTTATTATAGGAAATGGCGGTGTCCGGATGGCCTACGCCCAACACCTTTTCACTGATTTTCAATACCTTATCATACAATTCAAGTGCCTTGTCGTACTCTCCCTGTTTCTCATACACAGTCGCAATGTTATTATAGGAAATGGCGGTGTCCGGATGGCCTACGCCCAACACCTTTTCACGGATAACCAAAGCCTTTTCATACAATTCAAGTGCTTTGGCGTACTCTCCCTGACAATAATACACACCCGCAATGTTATTATAGGAAGAGGCGGTGTCCGGATGGTCTAACCCCAACACCTTTTCACAGATTTTCATAGCCTTATCATACAATTCAAGTGACTTGCCGTACTCTCCCTGACGAGAATACACCAAAGCAATGTTATTATAGGAAGAGGCGGTGTCCGGATGGTCAAAGCCCAACACCTCTTTATGGATAACCAAAGCCTTTTGTAACAATTCCAATGCTTGGCTGTAGTTTCCAAGGTTGCTAAATCCAAAACCGCTCCAATTATATAAATATGCAATTTTTTCTTGATACTCGTCATCAGCCAACTTTGTTTCAATAGTATTTAAACATAACTCCACATGCGGCGTTTGCTTTAAAAATCTATTATGGGACTCAATATCTCCGTATTCAAAATCATATGTTTCATAAAAAAGTGATAGGCAATGTAACATCCATTGTTGATTATGTTCTATTTTATCCCGTACAACTTCCTGCAACAGTCTATGCATGGAATACCCATTTCCATCCGCTTGTTTTTTCAAAAGGGAATACTTTGTTAACTGCCTCCAAACTTTATTGCTTTTCAGTCCATCTTGCAGGGCTTCTTTTAGTGGCAAGGGCAATAACCCTGCACCTTCACTAAACAATTTTTCATAAATATTTTCAGGTGCCATGTATGCACACAAGTACAATAACTGCTGTGCCGCTTCTAAATCTATCTTATCAATAGAAATATTCATCGTTTCTGTAAGCGTTTTACTATAATCCATTACGCCTTCAGCATCATCAAGTGTTTTTAGCTTGTATTTCTCCAGCAAAAGCAAATACTCTGCATATGTAATTTCGCCGGCTACTATATAGGCGGCTGCTTGCTCTAAAGCTAGTGGAAGATAACCCAAGCGATTAGCTATTTTAGCGGCGTTTTCGGTTTGATCCGACTGATTAGCTATTCCTGTACGGCTCTCTAAAAAGGAAATGGCTTCTTCTTCTGTAAAAATTGCGATGTCTATGCTTTCCCCAATGTTAAACTGCTTTTCTCTCGTAGTAATCAAAATATTTTGCAAGTTGTTTTTAGGCCACCATGAGGTATCTCTGGCAATGCTTTCAACGTTATCATAAATAAACAGCCAGTTTTGATTTTCGCTCATCCAATTTAAAACAACTTTAATAATCAGCTCGCTATCTTGCTGATCTTGATGTAGCAATTTCATTTCTACAGCAAATTTTTTATATGATGTTAGAACAGCCATTTCATTTTCGGCTGTTATCCACCATATACATTCATATTTGTCTGAATATCTATAGGCGTACTCCAAGGCGGTTTGTGTTTTGCCTAATCCGCCCATGCCTGTAATTATTTGAGTCAATGAAACAGTGCTACCGCTTTCAAATCCTTTGCAAATTTTTTCAAAAACTTGATCCCTTCCGGTAAAATGTGGATTTTTGGCAAATGGAAGGTTATTGAATGGAAGAGTGCCGGGGAATCTAACTTTTAGAGACTTTGAGGGACTAAGATCTTTTTTAGTCTCAGGAAAAGGAGGGCGCGGATTTTCCTTATCATCAACGTCTCTTATAAGCTTTTTTTTGCTGCTTCATCCATTACTAAAACAGTATTTTGGTCGCCAATTAAAGTCCAGTTATTATCACCGGATATTTCATTTTTTCTATCCTCATTGGCTTTATTATGGTTATTTTTACGCTTGAAAAAATACGTTCCTACTATCGACAGCAGAAACACTCCAAGCCCACTAAAAAACCACTCTCTGTTATTATTAATCCAATATATAATATCGTTCACGGTATCACCCTTTCAAAAAATTTAAAACACTCAAAAAAATCCCTTTTGCTGTTTTTATCACTCATTTTACGCCCCACCTACATAGTGACTATTACCACGTATATTAAATTTTTACAGAACGTTTGTGCTTTTTCCTCTACGGCCTGTACGATGATTTATAATATCCTCGCCCGTTTACTCTGTCAATATTAATGTCATATCAAATGCAGAAATGCAGAAATTAGTCATAAAAAATGCATCCAACCTGCGTACTTGTCATATCAGAACACAAAAAAATAAGCCGCCCATTGGGAAGGTCTGGCTTATTTCCGTAATTATTAAATTCGGGTTCGGTCATACCGTCCCAGCTTGCTTTTTTATTTTGCAACTTTACATATAATATTATACGCTATTCTTTACAGTTTGTAAACTATTTATTCTTTGCAAATCACATTTTCATATTTTCAAGGTACAATCCAATTGCATTTATCCCAATATACTTTCATAATAAGAGTACATGTGATATAATCTACCGTAAAAATCACATAATTCATTATTCTGAATATAGGAGCCGTTCAATGACCCCAATGATGAGCCAGTATCATGAAATCAAGAAAAAATATACTGATTGCCTGTTATTATTTCGATTAGGCGATTTTTATGAGCTGTTTTTTGAAGATGCCATTACCGCATCTCGTGAGCTGGATATAGCATTGACCGGCCGTGAATGTGGCGAAGAAGAGCGAGCACCTATGTGCGGTGTGCCTCATCATTCCGCTGAAGGCTACATTTCTCAGCTTGTAGAAAAAGGATACCGCGTAGCTTTATGTGAGCAAATGGAACCTGCCAAACCCGGTAAAGGGATTGTTAAACGGGATGTTGTGCAGGTAATCACCCCGGGGACAATCACGGATGTCCATATGCTGGAAGAAAACAAAAACAACTATATTCTGTGCCTTCATCACATAAAAAAAGGCTGTGCTTTGGCGGCGGCAGATATTACAACAGGCACTTTTACGGCTACATATTTTCCACTGGAAGATGTAGAAGCAGGTAAAAGAATTGTTGACGAAATGTCTAGGTTCCACCCCTCAGAAGTATTACTTAGCGAAGATTCACCTTATGCTTCACTTATAGAAAAAGCCTTTGCCATAAAGCCTACTCTGTTGCCACCATGGGCTTTTAGCTCTGATTTTGCATATAAATCATTAAATGCACATTTTCGCACCATGCATCTTGAGGGCTTCGGTTTAAAAGAAGATGCTCCGGAAGTCACAGTTGCGGGAGCTTTGTTAAATTATTTAAAGGATACCCAAAAAGGAACCCTCGACCAAATTACCGCTCTCAAACCTTACTATATCGGTGGTTTTTTGGTCTTAGATAAAAACACACGCCAAAATTTAGAACTTACTACACCTTTGCGCCCATGGAACACAAATCGCAGTCGAAAAAAGCCGGATAGTACCTTGCTAAGCGTATTGGACAGAACATGTACTGCTATGGGCGGAAGATTACTGCGTTCTTGGATAGACATGCCTTTAATGGATATCCCGGCAATTAACCAACGCTTAGATGCTGTAGAAGAATGGACTCTTAATGCTTTTTTGCGTACAGAGCTGAGAGATTCTCTTAAAGAAATCCATGATATGGAACGCCTTACGGCGCGACTAGCGGGCAGAAACGGAAATGGCCGTGATATGGCAGCTTTTAAAGCATCTATATCGTGCCTTCCAAGCATTAAAGAAAAGCTTTGGGAAACAAAATCTCCGCTTAACTTGTCCATGTACAAAACCTTTGATGAACTAAAAGATATTTATACTCTATTGGATACCGCTCTTGTAGAAGAACCTCCCCTTTCAATAAAAGAAGGAGACTTGATTAAAGCAGGTTATAATTCTGAACTGGATCAATTTCTTGATATAAAGGAAAATGGAACTGCTTGGCTTGAAGCTCTTGAATCAAAAGAACGAGCCGCCACAGGAATTAAAAGCCTAAAAGTGCGGTACAATCGTGTTTTTGGCTATTATATAGAAGTAACAAAATCTCACTTGGCCGCTGTGCCAAGTAACTATATTCGTAAACAAACCTTGGCCAACAGCGAAAGGTACACTACTGAAGAATTAGATAAACTTGCAGAAACAATCCTCAATGCCAATGATAAAAGGGCTGAATTGGAGTACGCGCTTTTTGAAGAATTGCGGCAAGCTGTTGTTCACAATATGCAAAGAATACAATTTGCAGCAAGTTTAATTGCAACTTTAGATGTCCTTCAATCTTTGGGAGATGTAGCCGACCGTAACCGTTACTGCAAACCTATTGTTGATAATGGGGAAACAATTTATATTCGAGCAGGGCGGCACCCTGTTTTGGAGCAAAGTTCTCCTTTTGTAGCCAACAATACACATTTAGATGGAACTGACCGTAGGATGTTGGTTATTACCGGCCCAAATATGGCAGGAAAGTCTACATATATGCGCCAGGTAGCACTTATTACGCTAATGGCTCAAATTGGTAGCTTTGTACCTGCTGAAGAAGCCTCTATAGGAGTAGTAGACCGCATATTTACCCGCGTTGGTGCTTCTGATGATTTAGCCGGCGGGCAAAGTACTTTCATGGTAGAAATGACAGAAGTTGCTCATATTTTGCATCATGCAACCCGCCGCAGTTTGATTATTATGGACGAAATAGGACGCGGAACCAGCACTTTTGATGGACTCTCTATCGCATGGGCAGTACTGGAATACATTGCTAATGAAGAATGCATAGGTGCAAAAACCCTGTTTGCTACCCATTATCACGAGCTTACTGTTATGGAAGAACGGCTTCCCGGTGTTAAAAATTATTCTTTTACGCTGGGCGAAACGGAAGATGGAGAAATACTTTTTATACGCAAACTTACCAGAGGTGGTGCAGACCGCAGTTATGGCATACAAGTTGCAAAATTAGCAGGGCTTCCATTGGTGGTTTTACGCCGTGCCAGAAAAGTACTGGAAGCATTGGAAGGTGTCAACAGTTATATCAATACATCTGATATTGAGCCTCCTCATGCAATTTTCTTTAGCGAAGATAAGGAAAATGAGGGCGACCTATGATCCAAATACTAAACCCGCACCTAATCAATAAAATTGCGGCGGGGGAAGTAGTAGAACGCCCGTTATCCGTGGTAAAAGAATTGACAGAAAACGCTATTGATGCAGGGGCTTTAACTCTAACAGTGGAGATTAGGGACGGGGGATTGTCTTACATCAGAGTAACAGATGATGGTTGCGGCATACCGGCAGATCAAGTTTTATTGGCCTTTTCTCAACATGCTACCAGCAAAATTAAAGATATCGATGACCTTAGCCATATCCAAACATTGGGTTTTAGAGGCGAAGCATTGGCAAGTATTGCATCAGTTTCGCAAGTAGAAATGATTACAAAAATATCTGAAAGTATGACAGGAATGCGGATAGAAATGCATGGTGGCACTGTTGTATCTAAGCAGGAGCTTGGATGTGTTGATGGAACTACCATAACAGTATCCAATTTGTTTTTTAATACCCCGGCGCGGCTTAAATTTCTTAAAAAACCTGCTCAAGAAGCAGGATATGTAACAGACTTGATACAAAAACTTGCACTGGGTTATCCAAACCTGGCATTTAGATATATCAGTAATGGCCAGTCTTTAATCTCAACTAACGGTAACGGAGATCATCGTATGACCATATACAATATATATGGCCATGAAGCGGCTAAAAATCTTATTCTCATAGAAAATGAATTTATCTCCGGGTATATTGGCAAGCCAAAGATTGCCAGAGGAAGCAGAAGTGGCGAAAATTTTTTCATAAATGGAAGGTATATCAAAAGTGACCTTTTAAAAGATGCAGTGGAGGAAGTATATAAAACTCGTTTGCCCACCGGGAAGTTTCCGTTGTGCGTACTGCATTTAACAGTACCTGCTGATCAAGTTGATGTAAATGTACACCCGGCCAAAATGGAAGTACGTTTTGCAAATGATCAGGATGTATATAATAAAGTGTGTGAAATCCTGGCTCACTCTCTATCATCTAGTGATTTAATACCATCAGTTGATAAAAAAAGGCCACGCCCCGCTTTTTCGCAGGTCAATAAAATAGATAAAGCCAATGAGTTTTATACAGTTAATGAAATTTATAAAACTACTGAAATTTATGAACCAAATAAACCTGTCAACTTTGTTAGACCCAGCAATAAACCTAGCAAACTTGATAATACTGAAATAATAACCCCGGAATACTCTTCCGGCTTAATTCTATCAGAGGAATACTGCGAAAAATCTCCAAATTTATCCGAAAGTCAACAAAATGTTGTCCCTGTACAACCTAGTAAACAACAAGAACTTTCTACTGATTTTGCTATAGCTTTTACAGATTTTAATATACTGGGTCAGATATTTAACACTTATTGGTTGGCTTCTAAGACGGATGAATTGTTTTTAATTGATCAGCACGCTGCACATGAGCGTGTATTATATGAAGAAATGTTAAACACCTTAAATACTGATAAGGCTACATTATCCCAGCCCCTTGTTGAACCAATAGCAATTCAATGCAGTCCAAAAGAACTGGAAACTGCCTTAGAATATAGATCAATACTTGAACAATTTGGATTTGAATTTAAAACAGAAAATTATGATACTATTAATATATTGACTGTCCCTGTAATCTTAAAAAATCCGGCAGAATTTACATTTTTTTCGCAACTATTGGATAAACTTGAGACATACGGCGATGTATCACCCGTTGATTATATACGTGAAGAATTAGCAATGGCCGCATGTAAAACAGCCATAAAAGCTAAAGATACACTTTCGGTTATAGAGGCTCGTGGATTAATACGCCGTTTATTGGCTTTGGAAAATCCTTATTCGTGTCCCCATGGCCGCCCTACAATTGTTAAGCTATCCCAAAAGGAGATAGAGCGTATGTTTAAGCGAACATGACCACAGACTATACAAACAAACCACTCATAGTGATAACGGGGCCTACCGCCTGTGGCAAAACTCCTACGGCTGTAGCTTTAGCAAAAATGATAAATGGCGAGGTTATATCGGCAGATTCTATGCAGTTATATCGCGGTATGGATATTGGCACAGCCAAGCCCTCTATAGAAGAGCGAAAGGGGATACCTCATCATTTAATTGATGTAGTAGACCCTAATGAAAGCTTCTCAGTGGCAATTTTTCAAAAAATGGCCGGAGAAACTATTTTTGATATTCACAGTCGAGGCAAAATTCCCATTTTAGCAGGGGGTACCGGGTTTTATATAAACGCAGTAGTGCATAAAGGGCTTTTATCATCAGAAATGCCGGAAGCAGACGATACCAATATTAGAAAAGAGCTACTGCAACAAGCAACTGAAAAGGGCAACATGTTCTTACATGATCGTCTTAAAATAGTAGATCATCCATCAGCAGAGCGAATTCACCCCAATAATATAAAACGTGTAGTTAGGGCATTGGCATATTACGAAGTCAACGGAAAACCAATATCAAGTCATAGACCTGTGATTGACACATTGTACAATACTTTGTTTATAGTTCTTCATCGTGATCGTGCATTGCTTTATGAAGCTATAGACAAAAGAGTGGAAGATATGGTTATCAGGGGGCTAGTGGAAGAAGTTGAAAAACTCTTGCATAATGGAGTAAATGAAACCGCTACTTCCATGCAAGCTTTAGGCTACAAAGAGATAATCCCTTTTATAAAAGGGCAATGCACTTTAGAAGAAGCAGTAACCGCCATTAAACAAGGGAGCCGCCGATATGCAAAAAGACAGCTTACTTGGTTTAGAAATCAAATGAATGGTCAATGGCTGTCAATGGATGACAAAACACATGAAGAAGCGGCAAGCATAATTGCAAACCGGCATAGATATTTAAGGAAAAGAGGGTGTTTGTAATGGGTAATAGTTATCAAGATATGATATTAAATCATGTGCGGAAAGAAAATATTTCTGTAACCATATATTTAACTAATGGTTTTCAGATTAGGGGTGTAGTAAAGGGCTTTGACAATTATGTAATAGTCCTGGAATCTGAAGGAAAGCAACAAATGATCTATAAACATGCAGCATCCACAGTAATCCCGGCAAAATCATTGTCAGGAATTTTTGATGAAGATAAAAAAACTGAGGAAGCTGAAAAAAATAATGACCAATGACCAATTATATCCGGCAAATATGGGGCTTTCCCCCCGGGTAGTGGATTATGTTAACCAAATAGAGTCAAAAATGGCACCTTCTATGGAGGTGCCGGATTGCGTAGCAGAGTATAATCAATTAAAAGTACTTCATGCCATGCAAGAAAATCGTATTAGCGAAGCCCACTTTGCAGCTACTACAGGTTATGGATATAATGATCTTGGGAGAAGTGCTTTAGAAGCTGTTTATGCTGCAATATTTAAGGCAGAATCAGCATTGGTACGCCCTCAAATGGTTTCCGGTACCCATGCATTGGCAACAGCGTTATTTGGCAATCTCAGACCGGGAGATACACTTCTTTCGGTAACAGGCGCACCATATGACACGCTGCAAGCAGTTATTGGAATCCGCCCAACATCGGGTTCGTTGTCGGAATATGGCATAGAATATCGCCAAGTAGATCTTACAGCGGAAGGTGGATTTGATTACGATGGAATCCGCTCCGCACTTCTTGATTTTCATTTAAATGTGAAAATGGTAGCTATACAACGTTCAAAAGGATATGCTTGGCGGCCTTCATTTTCAATTAATCAGCTTAGTGAGTTAATTAGTTTTATCAAAAATATCAATCCAAATGTACTATGTATGGTAGATAACTGCTATGGCGAGTTTGTTGAATATAAAGAACCAATAGAAATTGGTGCAGATTTGGCAGTAGGTTCCCTTATAAAAAATCCCGGTGGTGGGCTTGCTCCGGCAGGTGGCTACATAGTAGGAGCAAAATCTTATGTAGAAAAAGCCGCTAATTGGCTTACCGCTCCGGGATTAGGTATGGAAGTAGGCCCTACTTTGGGAGTTACTGCTACATTGATGCAAGGGTTATTTATGGCTCCTCAAGTAGTTGCAAGCAGTGTCCGTGGTGCTGTTTTAGCCGGGGCTGTTTTTAAAAAATTAGGTTTTTCTGTACTGCCTGACCCAATGGATGTTAGAACAGACATTGTTCAGGCAATCAAGATAGGAAGTGCCGAGGGTGTATTAGCATTTTGCAAAGGCATTCAAAAAGCGTCCCCTGTGGATAGTTTTGTAACGCCTGAAGGGGCACCTATGCCGGGATACGATCATCGTGTAATTATGGCAGCAGGTGCATTTATCCAAGGTTCTTCTATCGAATTAAGCGCAGATGCACCATTAATCCCACCTTTTACTGTTTATATGCAAGGAGGCTTGACCAGACATCATGCAAAAATAGGCGTGATTTCTGCAATGCAGGAGCTTACAAATGCGGGAATAATACAGAATCAATAGATCTCTTGCAGTATTGACAGCTATGCAAAAGATCTAATATAAGAAAGCAGGAAAGCGAGGGCTAAAAATGGCTACGAGAATTTTAGTGGCAGAAGACATGGAAACAAATCAGATGATTCTGCAAGATATTTTAGGTGATACATATATTGTAGATATGGCTGTAAATGGCGAAGAAGCTTACGAAATGTTACTGCATGGACAAAAGCCGGCATTGATTTTATCTGATGTGGTTATGCCTAAGATGAATGGGTATGAGCTTTTAGCACGTATAAAAGCCAACCCTACGTTAAAAAATATCCCTGTTATTTTCATCACAGATACAGATGGGGAAGATAAGGGCTTAGCCGCTGGTGCCATTGATTTTATTACTAAACCATTTAGCCCGGATATAATAAAGCTAAGAATTGCAAATCAAATTGAACTTTCCAAATATCGTGAATCCCTGGAAAATTTGGTAACGGAAAAGGCTTGGGAACTTGCTGCCACAAAAGAAATTTTCTTGGAAACTATGGCTACCATGATAGAATATAGAAGCCTGGAAGCCGGGGAGCATATCCGCCGTACAAAAGATCTTACCGGTATTTTAGTAAATGCGTTGTTGTCCCATCCCAAGTACAACCTTAAATTAGTGAAAGCTAACCCAACTACTATTTCGCAAGCGTCTGCTTTACATGATGTAGGTAAAATAGGTATACCAGACCATATTTTATTAAAGCCGGGTCGCTTAACCCCGGAAGAGTTTAAGGTAATAGAGACACATGCAATAATCGGTAGCGAAATGATTGCAACCATGATTACAGATAAACAGGATGATTATCTTCAACATTGTTATGATATTGCACGATATCACCACGAACGATGGGATGGAAAAGGATATCCGGATGGCCTGGCAGGAGAGGAAATACCTATTTCCGCCAGAATAGTAGCATTGGTGGATGTTTATGATGCTTTAGTAAGTAAGCGTTGCTATAAAGATGGTCTGGCTCATGAAGTAGCCTTGGATATTATAAAAAAAGAGGCGGGCACTCATTTTGATGCTGATATAGTAGGTGTATTAATAATGGTGGAAGATCAAGTGCGCAGTGTTTATAGTAGCTAAAGCATTATAGTTTTATTATTTTTCGTGTAGCAACAAAAGCTACACCTGTATTAGCTACATTACCTAATACAATATCCCCAACATTGATGGGGGCTTGCACCTTTACAGAGTGGACTGCATTTATGCAGTCCATTATTTTGTTTTTTGGTATGGGATGGCTGGTTTTTATAGAAAGCATTGGCAAGTCACCACCCTCAACTTTTACAGATGTGGCAATGTTTCTGGCAGGGGCAGTAGTCTCTTCCCTTCCGTATATATCTCCAATTTTGCAAACATTGCCACTTACTTTAACATCTGATTTTGCAATTTCTACAGTAAGTTCGCAACCCATGGGGCATCCTATGCAGGTTATGACTTGTTTATCCATTTGA
>WQVX01000103.1 GCA_009785615.1 Defluviitaleaceae bacterium
AATATAGTATAGAAAAATTTTAGAAGGAGTGATCTAATGTTTTGTACTAAATGCGGAAGTCAAATACCCGGGGATGGTAGTTTTTGTGCAAAGTGTGGCGCGTCCGGCAAAAACACACAACCTCATCCTGTAAATGCCAACTATATACCCTCAAGCCAAATAAATAATTCTAATGATCAAAAAGACAGCAGCAAACCGGGATTCTTTAAACGTTGGTGGAAAGTTATTGTACCTGTTGCTGTACTTGCATGTGCTGCCGGTGTGGGACTGTTCATTTTCATGTCTAATTATGCACCTTTGCTTGACCTCCAATCTGCTTTTAACAATTTAGATGTTGAGTTAACAGAGCGTGTGGAAGCTTCTCCATTGATGGCGATTGCTGTACTTTCAGACACAGTTGAAAACGGTACTACAAGCGTATTTTTTGACCATATGAATTCTTGGGGAATTGCCACCAGAGGCGATATAGATTTTATCGCGGATAGAAACAACCATGAATATGCTTTGCTTGGAAGCGTAACCCTTCCACTTTTTCCGATAGTCGATTTTGAAGCACACCTAAATCGTGATAGAATGGCATTTGGATCCAGAATGCTACCCGGTAATGATTTTTATGGCATAACATTCCGCACCTTTAGAAATGATCTTCAAAGGATAAGCGCGATATTTGGGGATATTTTTGACATGGAAGCCTTAGCTGATTATGTAGAATCCATAGAGCGGCTTATGAATGTTGATATGGTAACTTTGGATGATATTTTGGAACCTTACAATGAGTTGCTTGTTTCTTTTATTCGTAATGCACAGCATTCTTCCGGGAATGAGGACATGATTATCAATGGTGAAGAAGTGCGTAGCTCTGTAGTTACTTTTACGTTTACAGAGGCAGATATAATTTCTTTGTTGCGAGATTTTTATGGTCTCTTGGCACGAGATTCAAATTTACGCACTCAGTTTGACCTGTCTCAAAGCTATTTTATGGCCGGTATTGGGCCGGGTATGAGCTATTCTGAGTTTTTAAGTGAAATTAGGCAAAGCATTAATGAACTGGAACAAGATTTATCCGGTGAAATGACTATGTCATTTTACTTAAATGGGAATAATAGACTGATGCGAGCAACTATACTTTTAGATATGGTACTCGATCAAGAAGATTTAACAACAGCAATGGTTGCAGATTTGGGTTTAAGCTCTCAAGATACATGGACATTTAGCGTAACTGAAGGCAGTGGTGCAAATGCTGAAACCTCAATCGTACGCTGGGAATTTTTACAAATAACTCCTGCTAGCTACGAACATACACTGTCATTTATAATGGAGAGAGGAACTTCACAAGATACTTTAGCAATCTTTAGAGTTGAATGGGACTCCAACAGTGGCGATTTTACATTGCATTCAATAGAATCTTCTTCCAACACAAGTATAGAGGGACGCTTTATTACAAATAATGACGGAAGATCCAGATTGCGCCTTGATAGCATTCCACTAGGACATAACGAATATCTTTCGCTAGATATTAATATGTCACCGGAAACAGATATCCGACCAATAGAATTTGTAGACATAAGTAGTATGACTTTGGAAGTAATCAGCGATATATTTTCATATATGTTTGCCTTGCTTATAGGAGCTAGTTTATGGTAAAAAGGTGATTTGACACTTTTTGCATATATCTCGACAAAGAAGGAGATGCCTATGTTTTGCGCGCATTGTGGAAGTGCAGTAAAAGCAGAAGCAAACTTTTGCGGCACCTGTGGAAGTCCTGCCGCTCCAACTGAAAGCACCGAAGCTGCCTCCCTATACTCTGATTCGTCATACCATGATTCCACGTACATCGAAATTGAAGATGATTATGAAAAGCACAAGTGGTTGTTTAAAAGCACTAAATTTCTTGCGCCAATTGCAATTATATTACTTGGCATTGGCTTGGGAATAGGGGGATTTTTTCTAGGGCACTCCTATGCAGGACAAATGTATCCGGCACCGGATGATTCTACTTATGTACCTTCAAATTCAAATGATTCAAATGACCAAATAGATTCAAATGAAGATGATACTTTAAATGGCAACACTAACCCGAGCACATCAGAAAATGAAGAAAACACCTCAGCTTTTCCAACTGAATCAGTTGAATTTCCCGGTACGCCGATAGGGTCGGGTTCAGGAGATTATGAGGCAGTCGAGTTTATACAAACAAGCCTTAATAGGATACGCTCTCACTTTACTAGTATACGGGCTATACAAAATACAGATGGAGTTTTTGAAGCGGGAACCCGTGCGGCAGTTATTGATTTTCAGTATCGCGTAGGGCTTCCTCCAACAGGCATTGTAAATGATATTACGTGGCGTCGCATAGTAGAAACCTTAAACTATCCGCCAAGCACACCGGATCCACCTTTTTTCCCAAGGGCAAATGCTTATTATGTAACTTTGGTTAATCAACATTTGCGCTCCGGGCCTTCTACGTCACATGATTCAATAAAAATAGTAGATGCAGGCACCCTAATTTGGGTAACAGAGTATATCTCCGGTTTAGGCTGGTTTAGGGTTGTAGCACCTAATGAGGAGCATGGTTTTATGAGTGCTCAATTTTTAGTGTTGGATGGTATTTTTAACCATTAACAAATATGGTATACTATCTATATTACTGATGCACCCGTTTACGTTTAGTTAGGGTAAATTAGACGCAGACGGGTGTTTCATTTTTTTAAATTTATTGGATATAATAACCACAAACATTGTAGTGAGGTGATCCTTTGGCTTTTTCTTTTCTTTTGATATTGGATACCAGCGGCTCTATGTATGGCGATAATGGAGAAAAAATCCTAAGCCTAAATTTGACGGCTAATAATCTGTTGGAAGGTTTAAAAAGAATAATACCCGAGCCTAATCTGGCTGTTATTACTTTTGGCAGTTCTACTACATTAAAAAATTCGGTGCCCGTTAGCCAAATAGCACCATTTTCATTAACTGCCCAAGGTAAAACCCCATTAACAGAAGCTGTTGCTTTAGCCAATACTGTAGTAACAGAAAATGTAATTACAATTTTATTATCAGATGGCGCGCCGGACGATGGATATTTTTCTAAAATAACGCTTAAAGGCTCTGCATATGCTATAGGTATAGGTCTTGATGCAGATTACGAGGAACTGGCTAGGTTTACAAGAAGCCCGGATAAGGTACTGTCACCTTGTGCCGCAGAAGATGCAGCCGGCTATATATTAAGCAGAGTTCCTATAGAGTAAAGGAGTATTGCAATGGAACCCATGATAGATGAAAAAGGCAACAAGCACTATATAACAGAAATGCTTGGAAGAGATGGCCAAGGTACATTATTTGCAACTAAAAATAGTGATATAATTATAAGAGTTACCTATAAAGACATACCTTATGATGAATACTCCTTTCTATCTGTTATTGGTGATTCTCTTGATACTGAAAGCTTTGTATTGCCCACAGATAACCTTAAAGAGCCTAATATAGGTTATGTGTTTAATATTCCTAAAGACTTTGTGCCCATCAGTACTTTAAATGACACTATTGGCATTAAGCGTCGTTTGAGTATTTTAGCAGAGCTTGCTAAGGTTTTAATTAAGCTTCATGCAATACCAATAATGTATGGCAGTATGTCTCACCTTAGAGTACTTATCTCGCCCCAAGCATCTAATCAAGTTCGTTTGCTATATTCCGGCAAAATGAATTTTTCTATGGGGTTTAAAGAAGAAAAGGATGCTGATACTTATATTTCTCCGGAAGCTGCTAAAGGCAAGGGGAGCAGTCTTGCAAGCGATTCTTATACCTTTGGTGCTTTAGCCTACAATATACTAACGCTTGGCAAAGATCCCGGCTTGCATGAAACTACCATTCTTACCCCGGAGCTGGAACAATTATTTGAACGTGCAAAAGGTGATCCGGCAGAACGCCCCAAAATGACTGAGTTTTACAAAGGATTTTTACAACAATTGGATTTAATGCTAACCTGCAAAAAATGTCTTTTTGATTTCTTTTATCATGTTGAAGCTTGTCCAAAATGTGCGGCTCCTTTACCTAAAATGATAAAGGCCAATATATATGATAAAATTGGAAACACAACCATACCACACAGTCAAAAAATTTTAGAATTTGCAACTAACCGCCAATGTTTTTATAACTATCATACTGATAATGTGATAATGAATGGCAAAATAGAACCTACCATAGACTGTGTTTTAAAAATATCAGGGGAACGCAAACTAAATTTAATTTTTAAAAATCTGATGGATAAAGAAATATTTGTAGACAATAACCCGGTTGCTACAGGGCAAGGATCTGTTGTAGCATTACCAAGTGAACTAATCCGTATCTCATTTAAACTACACTCTACTACAGAACGATGTATTGATATGGTGATGGTATGACAAAAAAAATTTGGAAAAGCTATACACATATATTGCCATTGGATACAAGCGGAATTACGCCGCGTTGCACAAAAAAGTTGTGGAATTTACGGCCTTTCCTTATAGAGCCAAAAGATGTAAGTTTAATAGAACATCTTTATGCCTATGATGTGCCACATGTTTTTACAATAACAAATGAAGTTAAAGATAATAAAACCAATACATTTTTATGTATTGCTACATTTCCGGGCAAATTGTCTGCTTCCGGCGATTTGCAGACTTATAATAACTGGGTTTCAGAACTAACACCTTACAGCAAATTGTTAAGTGAAGCACCACCTCATTTATCTGCTATGATATTTAGTGGATGGGTAGCTTCAAAATCTGCACCCTTAGATCCTTTTGAAACAGAAGCTTTTGACGAATTTCCGGCACCAACAGCAGAAGCGGCTTTGCTATGCAAAGATATATTTGTTATATATGGCAAAAGGGGTCTTTCTAAAGTTTTTACGGCAATAGTCCACGAATTGTTAATGAATGAAGAATTTTTGTCATCATCTAAGGGTATATTGACTGCTGATCAATATAAAAAGCGCATTTTAGTTAAAAATCGCCCGGATTTTTCTTTAGTTGACCGTGTAGAGATGATTAGAGTAAACTTTGAAAATTTTGCATTTACTTATCATGGTGCAATATCTGCATTACAAGAAGTATACCTGGATATAGTGCCTCTATTAAACCGAGATATTCAATATGCTTACAACAATATTATGAATGAACTAACCACAGGCACTTTTAGAGGTAGTGAATCTATTTCAGATGCAACAAACTATGCTGCATTAAAACGGCTAAGAAGAAGTGTCTACGCCTTGCCTACCAACACTATTGTATATGAAGATAATGGTGATACAATAATTAAAGAGACTATACTTCGTATAGAATTACTTCCAATTGAAGCGGCAGTTGATAAAATGAAAGATGGACTCTCTGCTTTAAAAGAATTATCTGAAAGCATTAATAGTGATACTAGCTCTCCACCTTCAGAAGAATGGTTTGGCCGGCTTAAAAAAATCCGTAAAAATCTGTTGAATGCTCTCAATCCCGGTGACTTTTATCCCGGTAGGATAATTTATCTTTCCAATTACCATAAAAACAGGATTATCTCATTACTGGGTCTTACTGCAACCACCCTTCAAGACAATATCGAACAGGCTTTTAACAAAAAAAATGAAATTTTGCTTGATTATCTGAAAAACATAGATCCAAAAGCTATGCATAAATATCTTAACCCTTTAGATGGCACACGCCCATTTGTTCATAAAGGTACAGCAGTTATAGATATGGATGCTTGTTATAGTGAAAGTGCTGCTATGGAAGCAGCTATAAATGCAGATAGACTAATTATGCTTGGCGGATTTGACAAAGGATTATTTTATATGATGGTACAAGCTGCCCTTTATAGACAGCAAAAAGACGGTATAAATCGTCTAATAAAATATGTACCATATGATCCGGAAGAGTTTGATGAGTATGAAGATGTTGCAGATGACCTTACATTTGGCTGGGTGTTTAGAAAGTCTAAAAAAGGCCCTCTGGCTCCCCATGTTTTAGAAATGTTTGATAAGCGTTACTCTATTGGTATATTAACTCCGGACCAAAGCACAGGCTACGATATAGATCGGGAACTTAAAATTTTTGGAGTAGACACAACCAAGCTAAGGATAGGCACTTTGTCAAACTTGTATCATGAAACATTTGATGTGCTGTATTGGTTGCCATCTAAAAATGCAGACGAGCGTTCCTTATATGTATCTATTGCTAAAGTAAAAAAGTGCTTGGTGGTAGTATGGGGAGAAAAAACTGTTGATGCTGATTCACCTTTAAGGGATATTTATGACATATGTGCAGGGGATGATAAACATGGGAGAGTATACCATTAAAAAGATTAAGCTTGAACCAAATTTGGACATAGTAGAAGAAACTACCCTGCGTTTCTTAAAAGCAGGGTATACAATATCAGATATTTCTAAACTGCTGGGTTTAAACCTGGCACCAGTAGTTGCGGAACTGGCCTACAAAGGCATATTAAACTCAGACGCCACCTTCCGTAACACCCCACCTAAGGAAAAGTATCATTACGAAAGGGAGATTTAATTATGGCAGCTGGCATAACTAAAATGGTGGATGAGCGTATTGATCTGATCCGTAAAGAAAAATCAGAACTAGACGCGCTCAAGGAAGAGTTGGAGAAAAGAGATGAATCCTTAAAGGAGCGGGAAGCATCCTTTAAGGAACAGGAAGCATCTTTAAAGGAAAGAGAAAGCCTATGGGAAAGTGGAAATATGGCTTACTTGGAAGAGAGAAATGAATCCTTACAAAAAGAAGTAAAAGAAGCTGAGGCAGCTTTAGAACGTTTGCGCACAGACCGTAATGAATACATGTCTAACTTTAAAACAGAGTTTGATGCTATTCATGCAGAAAGAGCAGCAGAAAGTGAATCTGTCATGAATCAGCTAAACCGGGACATTAACTCGCTTAAAACTACAAAAAATGAAATGGAACGGCAAATAGAGCGTTTGGTTCAAGAACTTGCAAATATGCAAAAACAAAAGAAAGAAGATCTTAAAAATGCCGAGGAAGAAAAAGAAAAGCATATAGCCAAGCAAAGGGCAGAAAGAGATGACACTCTAAAGAAAATTGAACATGACCATTCCTCAAAAATAAAAAAATTGGAAAAAGACAAACAAACTATTGAACAAGAACTTGCTGAAATTGAACAGAAAAAAGAGCTTGAATGGGAAAAAATAAATGCCGAAATAACTCGTCACAAAAATTCCCAATTAACAGCAGTAGAAACTCAAAAAGAACAGCTTTTGGCAGAAGCTGAAATTGAGTGTGCAACAATAATAAATGCAGCAAAAGATGAAAGAAACAAAAGGCAAGTAGAGCTTTCTGAAATAGAAAAAAAGCATGAACGAGAATTAAACGAATTAGCACTTAAAAAGCAAAATGTTATTGATGAAATAGATATGCTGCAATATGACTATGAAAAAGGTAAAGCTGAAAGCATAGTAAAATTTGAAAAAGCAAAAGCAGAACAACAAAAATCTCTTGACGACATACGTGCAGAGTTTTTAAACAAGCTTGAGAAAGAAAAAGAGGCTATGGCACTGGATTTGGAGCAACGCAGATCCACTGCTTTAGTACGTATGCAGGAAGAGCGTAGCGCATACGAAGTAGAAATTTCTAAACTTGAAAATAGTAAAATAAATATGCAATCAGAAATAAACCTGATGCATAGCAAATTAGATTCCAAAAAGGCAGAAAATGATGCAGAATTAGAAGCTATTAGAGGCGAAAAGCTTAAAGAAATAAACGAAACTCGCCTTATTAAAATGCAAGAAATAGAAGATATGCGCCAAGCTCGTATGGCAGACTTGGAGCGTGTCTACTTTACTCGAATAGACAGCCTGGAATCAGCTCGCAACGAAAAATTGGAAGAAAGTCGTAAAGCTATAGATAGGGCTGCTCTGGAGTTAGAAAGCCTAAAAGAAGAGCGTCAAACTTGTACATCAGAAATAAATCGACTTAAAAGTAACATTGAAAAGTTGAAAGAAGAAAACAGCGAAACCATTGCGCGCATAAATGAAGAATCTAAGCAGGAGTTAGAAGAGTTAAAAGCGCAAAACAGAAAAGAGATGGAGCTTCAAAGGGCAGAATCTGAGCGAATGAAGGCCGAAACCAACATAGAAATTCAGCACATACGCAGTAAGAAGTTAAAAGAAATAGAAGAAATGCGCTTAGAGACCCTGGAAAACTTAGAACTGATGCGCCGTGATAAAATAGAAGAAATTGAGCGCAATTATACTACCAAGATAGAATCATTGGAAGCTATTAAAGACGAAAAAGTTGAAGAATGTCGTGTAGCTATATCAGCTTCTGAAAAAGAGCTGGCAGAGCTAAAATCATCTTGCCATTCCTTAACTCAATTGATTGAGCAATTAAAAGAAGAATCTGCAAAGCAAAAACTCTCTAATGACCAAGAATTTGAGCAAATGCGTAACGAAAGCTTACGTGAAGTTGAGGGCATTAAGCTTAAAAAGATGCGAGAGGTTGAAGATTTGCGCCAAAGCCGAATGTCAGAGCTTGAACAAGCATATTTTGAGAAGATAGACATATTGGAGGCAGCTCGTAACGAGAAGTTGGATGCGGCTCGCAAGGCTATAGAAGATGCAGAGCAAGAACTGGATCATCTCAAGCAAAACCGTATAAAATTAAAATCTGAAGTAGATGGTTTGGAGGCTGAATGCAGTAAAATCAAAACCGAAAATGAAGCTATGCTTAAACGTGCTGTGTTAGACCGCCAAACAGAGCTTGAGAAGCTGGCCTCAGAAAAAATAGACGAAATTGCTAACACTTGTGCTGAAAAACTTAAACTTGCAGAAGAAGAGGCACAGCGTGTTTTAAAAAGTTGCAAAAAAGAAGAAGATGCTGCTAAAGCAGTCCTTAAAATCATGAATGAAGATATAAAAGCTCTCCAGAAAAAGCGCGAAAATTTGGAATCTGAAATATCTCAAATTAATGATAGCCAAATGGCCGACATAGAGCAGCTTAAAATAGAAAATATGGATAGTATATCAAAACTAAAAATTCAAAAACTTACCGAAATAGAAAGCTACTTGGATAAGTATAGAGAAGAGAAGTTGAATCAAATTCAGGCAGATATGGATCGTCAAGTGAATGCTAACTATAAGAGCTTAGAAGAGTTGGCGGCATTAAACGAAGAATACAACAACCGTGCCAAAGCCTTAGATGAGCTTGCTATGACAATGGAATCTGACAAGCGTAGCATCTACATGAAGGAAAAAATGATTGTAGAAGAGCAAAACGACTATAAAAATCTGATTCAAAATGAAATGGAATTCCATCGTAAGGAAATGGCTATGCTTATAGAAGCCAAAGATCAGCAGATATCTATAATGCAAGAAAAGCTAAAAGCATACATTCAAGAGTTGGAGGATTACAGAAAAGAATCATTCCAAGATGGTGGAAAGAACAGAAAAGAGCTTCTTGCAGATGTTGAATATTTACGTACCGAAGTAACTAATTTGCGCCAAGACCTTCAATCCAAGCCCACAGAATCTTATATTATTAGCTTGGAAGAGAGGATAAAAGGCTTTTCTGCTTTGGAACAGGAAAACAAACGAATGGCTTTGCGTTTGGCAGGCTTAGAACAAGAGCGTCATAACTGGCAAATATCAGTTAATGAAATAAGCCGTTTAACAGAAGAAAAGTCTATGCTTGAAGAGCAGTTAAGTAGGCGGAATTAAGAACCTGTGGGCAGTAAACTACGATGTGTTTTTTCTGATTTTTGAAAAAATTTGGTTATACATTACATTTTAAAAATAAATTTCCAAATTTGTTTCAAAGACTGTATATTTTTCTTTGATATGGTAAATATTATTAGTGTAGCCTTAAAAATTAAATTTTTAAGGAACAACTTAATATCCCCCCTCAAAAAACCTGGCTCATCCCCCCCTGAGTCCAGGTTCTTTTTTTATGGTTTTGTTGAATTTTCCCATATTACATGATAATCTGATGCCGGATTGCAAGCTATATTTATAGCATGGTAAGGTTAATAAAAATATTATAAAACACTTGGAGGTTACATAATGGATGCTGGAGCGAAAAGAATTCCTGATATTTTTAATGGCAGCAGGGTTTTAGAAATCCCTTTCTTTCAAAGAGCTTATGTGTGGGGAGAAGAACAATGGGAACGTCTTTTAGAAGATGTTGAAACTGTTAGCCGAAACAATAAGCCCTACTTTATGGGTTCTGTTATTCTAAAGCAGCAGCAAACTAATACGCAAAGCGGTTACGGAGATATGCGAACCGTAATTGATGGACAGCAACGATTAACTACGTTGAGCATATTACTAAAAGTGTTATGCCTAAAAACAGGCCAAATGAGTAAATTTGATAAACGCTTTCGGCTGGATGATGAAACAACAGTGCTGAAACACAATCATAATGACATAGCAGCATTTACGGATATTATGGATTTAACGAGTGAAATTGCTATAGAAAAGAAGGACAATATTACCGATGCATATAATTATTTTAGAAAAAATCTTGACCCTGCCAAAGTAAACTTTGAAGCTATTTTAGATAACATTCTGCTTGTAGGCATTGACCTTAATATTGATGAAGATGAGCAGGAAATATTTGATACAATCAATTCGATTGGCGTTAAATTAACTACTGCGGAATTGTTAAAAAACTTTTTCTTTGGGAGAGATGATTTGCCTAAATATGAAAAATATTGGAAAGAACTCTTTGAAAAAGATGAAGAAACAAAAGAATATTGGGATAAAGAAATTACTGCTGGGCGTAACAAGCGTTCATTTATTGATATTTTTTTCCACTCTTATTTGCAAATAAAGATTAACGATTCATCCTTGTCTGTAAAAGCTGATGATAAGATTAAGTTTTCAAAGGTAGATAAATTGTTTGAATCATATAAGCAATTTATCAAAGGGTATTATGGCGGACAAAAGGATCAGTTGCTTGTTGAAATTAAAAAATATGCTTTATCATTTATTGGTACCTTTAATCCAAGTGTAGTTGATGCTGAATTACCTGCAAAATCAGGCATTGATCGAATTAACGCTATTATTTTTGGTTTAGAGACCACCACTTTAATCCCTTACATTCTCTTTATTGAGAACAATATTAATGATGATGATGATGTTAAAAATGAACTTTATGGCTTCATTGAATCATTTATTATGAGGAGAATGATTGACCGTGCAACAACCAAAAACTACAACCAACTATTTTATGACCGATTGATTTTTAATAGAATTTTGTCAAAGCAAGAATTTTTGGACTACCTGCAAAAGCAGGACGATAAAGCAAATTATCTACCTTCTGATGCTCAATTGGAAAATGCTATGAAAACAAGCGTTTTAACTAACAAACAAGCCGCCGGTGTCCTTTATTTAATAGAATCAAGTATTAGAGACCGCTTAAAGCATTCTACGCAACTGCTGGGGTTAAATAAGTATAGCTTGGAACATGTTATGCCAAAGAAATGGCGTAATCATTGGACAAAGCCGGATACCCAAGTGCAAGTTGCAGAACGTGATAGGAAGCTACTTACTCTTGGAAATCTTACAATTATAACGCAAGC
>WQVX01000104.1 GCA_009785615.1 Defluviitaleaceae bacterium
GCAAGCTAAACTTGTGCCTGTGAGTGATATGCTACATCACCTACAGCCTCCGTGACACTCGTCGAAAAGTGTCGCGGACGTTGCACCAAAGGGCAAGCCTTTTTCTAAGTTTTCATTTCAAAAATATTCTAATACTTTCCTTGGAATAATTCAATAGATTATTTCATTTTTTTTGTAAATTTTTGTGATTTCTTTAGAAGCTGTATTCAGCTCTTGAAATAGCTGTTGCCACCACTTTTTTGTGGTTTTGCAACAGCCTTATTTTTTTGTAAATACGTTTCTTAAAACCTCTAAGAGGCTCTAAAATTGTGATTTGTTGGAAAATTTCAGGTGATATGATACAATGAATCTTGTTTGATGTTGGAAATTATTTTTGAAAAGGAGTTTATTTATGGAATATCGGGAACTTGGGAAAACAGGGAAAAAATTAAGTACTATCAGTCTAGGGTGTGAATATTTGGATAAAACTCCTTATGAGCAAGTAAAGGAGACTATAGATGCCGCTTTAGATGCAGGCATAAACATCTTCGACATTTTTATGCCCGGCACAGAGATCCGAGAAAATATCGCTAAGGCATTAGGAACTAAACGTAATCAAATTATGATTCAAGGGCATTGTGGTGCTACAGATATTAATAAGCAATATGACATTAGCCGCGATATGCCCACAGTTAAGCGATATTTTGAAGAGTTATTAAAATTGTATGGCTATATAGATTTTGGAATGCTCTTTTTTATTGATTCAGAGCAAGATTATAAAGATGTATTTGAAACAGAGTTTGTAAGTTACTTAGAGCATCTCAAAAAACAGGGAGACGTTCATCACATTGGGTTTAGTTCTCATAATCCTATAACCGCGCTTAAAGTTATTGAAACAGGCGTACCGGAGATGATGATGTTTAGCATTAACCCTGCATTTGATATGCTTCCTTATGAAGAATATGTTTTTGACCATTCAGAAAAAGGCTATGGATCAGATCTTTTTCGGGGAATTGACCCAAAACGAGCAGAGTTGTACAAGTTGTGTGAGCAAAAGCAAGTAGGCATCACTGTTATGAAAGCATTGGGTGGAGGAAAGTTGCTTTCACCGGTGCATACTCCTTATACTAAACCTTTAACTGTTGCTCAATGTATTCATTATGCACTGTCCAGGCCGGCAGTAGCAAGTGTATTAATCGGATGTAAAACCGCTACCGAAATGCAAGATGCTTTGCGTTATTTTGATTTAAGCAACGAAGAAAAAGACTATACAGAAATAATCAGCAGTACTCAAAACGATTTTAGAGGATGTTGTGTATACTGCAGCCATTGTCAACCTTGCCCGGTTGAAATAGACATTGCCACTGTTACCAAATATCTGGACATCGCAAAGTTAGATAAAGAGAATATTCCACCTTCTATTATTTCACATTACAATAGCTTAGAAAAGGGCGGGGATTTATGCATAGCTTGTGGAAATTGCGAATCTCGTTGCCCTTTTGACGTGCGTATCATTAAAAATATGAAGGAAGCCGCTACATTATTTCCAAAATAAGTAATAAGCTGTATTCAACTCTATTGTATAAGGGTGTTATCTATGAATGGCGTAAATCTACCAAATAAAAAAAAGAGAACTTCTCCTGTCAAAATAGTTTTAGTTGTAGCCGCGTTATTGATTAGTGCCGCTTTAATCCAGCAAGTAATACTTGGTATGTTATCTGCGGAAGCTAGGCAAGAATTACATATGGCCGCTACAGGGGTAAGCGTTAGCTACGGTTTTGATATGCATCAAGGATTTCATAGCCCTAATACTCGTCATTTCTTTTTTAGTACCCGTGAAGGGGTGCAAATTAAAACCTCAGCGGGAGATTTGCTTCAGGAATATAGTTTTAATTTAAGGCATCCTGTTATGATAGGCCGCGGGAGCACCGTTGCTATTGGAGAACCTGATGGACACAAAATTTATGTGTTTAATACTGAAGGACTTTGGTACTATGTAAATTTTGAGCACCCAACAATACTTTATAATGTTAACCAAGCAGGGCATTTGTCTGTAATTACGAGAACGAATGTTGGCTACGAATTGCAAGTGTTTAACCCAAATAATCCTCAAAGCTACGTTTTTAGAAACCCTATCAATGATGCAAATGTATTCCCTACGGCAATAGATGTATCAGAATGTGGTACATATATTGCCCTGGCATTATTAGATGTAGATACCTTAATTTATTCCCAAATTACATTCAACTATATCAGGCGTGCAGATTCTCGTGCTCTTGGGCTAACAGATGGGCTAATCAGAGGATATATATATAATAATGAATTTATTTACCGTATCCAATTTACAAATTGTGGGCGCGTACTGGTTTTTACAGATCAGCAAATATTAGGTTTTGCAACCGGGCCGGAAACTCAAGGTGCTTTATGGAGTATCCCTTTATATAATCAACCGGATATATTATATATAGGAGAAAACAACTTTGCATATGTAACCGGAGATCCTTTTTTAAACCACCCGGAAGCAAAAGAACCCGGTGTTTTGCATATATATAACTTTTATGGTCAGTTAACCGGGACATATGATTTAGGTGGACGAGCAACCCATTTGAGTATTGGTTTTAATACGATACTTGTAGGAACAGGCCGCACTTTTTATGCCATAACTGCACACGGTTTGCAGTTGTGGCAATATTCGGCTTTGCAAGATGTAGCCAATATGATCTTTATGGATAACACAGACACTGTTTTGATGGCAGGCGGTGCAAGTGCAGTAGTAATGCAACTTGTATCCAAATAAAGGAGTTGATGACACTGCTTGATATTATAATAATTGGGGTATTGCTTTTATTTATGTACATGGGCTATCGTCGCGGACTAATCAGAACTGTTTTTAATTTAGTATCTTTTGCTTTGGCAATTATACTATCAGTCTATTTGTTTCCAATAGTGGCAAATTGGCTGCGAGGAACTGCATTATTTACGGGGTTAAAGGACTATATTATCAGAACCATGGGACTGGAAGATGCAGTACAAACACATTCAGCAGAGCTTATCTCTACGTTGCCCATACCTGATATATTACGCAGAAACTTGATTGAAAATAATAACCCAAATATGTTTGAACTACTTAATGTACAAACTATTGAAGAGTATATAGCCTCATACTTTGCAGGGCTGGCAATTAACATTATATCTATTATATTGGTTTTTATTGCTGTAAGGTTAATTTTAGGCTTGATATCCGGTGTATTAAACATAGTTGGAAAGCTTCCTATTATCAAACAGTTTAACCACGGAGGCGGCTTGCTTCTGGGAATACTTCAAGGTGTTATTGTAGTTTGGGTTGGCCTTACAATTATAAATTTGTTCTTTTTAGATCCTACTGCACCGGGGCTTCAGGTGATGCTTGATGAATCTTTAGTAGCGGGATGGTTTTATGAAAATAATCCAATAATGCACATGATTGCTAGTATTTCTATATGAATTTAAATTTATGACTATCAAGCTTGCCGGATGATTACTTATTCTGAGTTAACTTGATAGTCATATATTATAATTGTTGCTTTTTTATTTTTTGTAATGGGGTGATTTTGTTGGCTTACGCAAAAGACAATCCACACGACAAAAGACACAAGGAATTGCTTTCCAACAAAGTAATAAAAACAGAAATTTCTCTTTATGAAAGAAATGCCGGAAGATGATTAGAGAATTGACGGAAAAGGATTTTGACCGCGCTGTCAGAAATCCACACTTTGACAAGTTGATGACTAAGATAGAAGTAGCAATAACAAAGGAAGATTGGGCTACTTTTTGCGAGGTTGGAAAAATAAATGGTGTTCCGGCGGAATTGATTATGAGAAATGGTCTAGCTGAATGGGCAAAAGAGTTGAGGGAAGATGAGTAACATCCACCTTTCTACAAGTGCCCGTGAATCGTCGGCGACTGAGATTTCAAACAACTTCCGATTCGTCGGGTTTGCTGGGTTCTGCAAATCGATCTTTGAGCTTCTTGAAAACCGGCAACGGTGATATTACAATTTAGCTGATATACGCTATTTTAGCGATATCCACAAGGTGAGCAGATCAAAGAGTAGGGACAAGTAGTTGCGGTTGCTTTCAATTGCTTTTTGTAAGTTTGCATAATAATGCCTCAAATGGGCGGCAAGGATTGAATGAGGGGTATAAAAAATTATGGAGAAGAAAAATGAAACAGCAAAAAAATTAGCTATTGCAACAATAAAGGGTGGTGTCGGAGCAATACCATTTATCGGAAGCTTGTTGAATGAATATGTTAGTATTTATCAGGATAAAAGAGTTGAGCAAGAATGGGCAACAAGGCTTTCGGATTATGAGAGTTCGTTAAAAGCTCTACATGACCAAGTTACCGAGTTGCTTAGATTAATTCCTCCTGAAAAAATTATTATTCCTTCATTCAATGTAATAGGTGCTGCGATTGAATCGGCAAAGTACCAAATTGAAGATGAGCATTTACGGAACATGTTTGCTAATCTTATTGTGGGTTCGATGAACAAAGACACAATAAGTTTGACGCATCCCGCATTTATTGACATCATAAAACAGTTGTCACCTTTTGATGCACTATTTTTGACACAAGTTTCTGATACAACAGTCAGGAATAAGTTTGTTAAGGGAACAATCGATGATGGATTAGGATATGTTGTAGCTCAACTTAGGCATTACAAAAAGCTACAAGCTTCTCTTCCCTTACTTCCAATGGAATATCAGTTTACAAAACAGACACTAAAAGATTTTATGTTTCAAAATTTTGATGGAAGTATTGATGCATACAAGGAGCTACTAGAAAGTGCAACAGTTTCTCTTGATAATTTAGAAAGGCTGAACTTAGTAATAGTCCGTGAAAAATATGCTAAAGATACACCACATCATAAAGATTTCGCAAAAAGCAACTACATGAAGGATTTTGTTGAAAGCGTAAAAGACATTGTAGATAAGTCACAAAATGATGAGCATTTTGAGTCTAAAGTGGGATATCAATGGTACTCTGTCAAGTTAACAGAGTTTGGAATATCTTTCTGTGATATTGTTTTGAAAAAGCCCGATTATGCCGATGAGAAGGAATTAAAGGACGATAATCGCTTAAATAATTCAAAAATACACTCAAATGAATAATTTTCTCTTGTCCTCGAAAGGGTGATTTTGTTGGGGTATGCAAAAGACAATCCGCATGACAAAAGACACAAGGAATTGCTTTCCAACAAAAAGAGTTTCCTTAGTCTACTTAGGGATTGTGTTAAAGAACCTTGGGTTTATGACTTGGATGAAGATAGCATTACTAAAACTAACAATAGCTTTATTCTACAGGATTTTTCTGAGAAGGAAGCTGATATAGTGTATGAAGCAATTCTGAACGGAAAGACTGTAATATTTTATATCCTACTGGAATTACAGAGCAAAGTTGATTACAGGATGCCTTACAGATTACTACTCTACATTGTGGAGATTCTAAGGTATTACTACAATCATGCTGATGTAAACGAACGTGACAACAAGGATTTTACGTTTCCGGTAGTGTTCCCAATTGTATTCTTTAGCGGAAAGGACACATGGACTGTACCATTTAATCTTCGTGAGATGTTTTCCGATTATGAAACATTTGGGGATTATGTGCTGAATTTTGAGTACATGCTGGTTAATGCGAAAGGCTATGATGATGACACACTAAAGGGGTTTTCCTCCAAGTTATTAGGCTTGATTCTAATGTTGGAAAAGACAAAGAATGACTTGGAATTTTACAGCAGTATTAGGAATAACTTAGATTCAATCGGAACATTCGACAATGAGGAAAAGCGTGTACTAAGCCTGTGTATCAAGATAATGGACATAGCTTATGGATATAATAAGGGTGATGATATTCAACGGCTTTTGAGTGAAAATCAGATTCAGGAGGTCGATAAAATGCTTTGTGATGTTATTGAATATGCCAAGGTTGAGAAAGAGGAATTGATTTCCCAAGGTGAATTAAATGCTAAACTGACAGTTGCTAAGAAAATGTTAATGGAGAAGTTGCCTATTGATATTATTGTTAGGACAACAGAACTGTCAAGAGAACAGATAGAGGGGATTAGTCTTTAGCGAGATAGGTTAATACCTTCTAATTTCCACGGATTTTGTTTCTTTCGGCTATTTTGGGGGTGTGGTGTTCTTTCAGATTTAGAAGCAAATGATATTATATCCTTTGCTAAATTACCAACATTGCAACAAAACAACACTCCTTGAAAGTCATATTTAAATTTTCAGAACGGAGCTTAATATGAAAATGACATTTCGCTGGTTTGGCGAAAACCAAGATCCAATCAGCCTGCAAGAAATTCGTCAAATCCCCGGTATGACCGGAATAGTAACCAGCCTACTAGATATACCGGCAGGGGAAGCTTGGCCGGAGGAACGTATAAAAGCTGTGACAGAAGCTGTCACCAAGGCCGGGCTTAAAGTAGAAGTAATTGAAAGCGTAAACATTCATGAAGATATAAAACTTGGTGCATCCGGTCGTGATGAAAAAATCGCTAACTATATCCTCACAATTGAACGTCTGGCTAAATATGGTATTAAATGTATCTGCTATAACATGATGCCTGTACTTGATTGGGCCAGAAGCCACTTATACTACGATTTACCTGATGGCTCAAATACTATGCGGTATCAAGCATCCTTTATGGATGATATAACCCCGGAAGCCCTTGCAGAACGCTATGCAAAAGAATCTGATGTCTATGAAATGCCCGGCTGGGAACCTGAGCGTATGAAAAAAATTAATGAACTCTTAAAATCTTATGAAGGCATGACCACAGATTCATTCTATGCCAACATGAAATATTTTTTGGATGCAATAATTCCACATGCAGAAAAGGCAGATATCAAAATGGCTGTGCATCCTGACGATCCACCATTGCCTATATTCGGGTTGCCTAAACTAATCATCAGCCACGAAAATATTCGCCGATACTTAGATCTTAACCCCAGCAAATATAATGGCTTAACGCTATGTACAGGCTCTTTGGGTGCAAAAAAAGGCTCAGATATCCCTGCTATGATCCGTGAATTTGGTGCAGAGGGGCGTATTCACTTCACCCATGTACGCAATTTAAAATTTGAGAATGACACAGATTTTTATGAATCCGCTCATTTATCCTCGTGTGGTTCATTAGATATGTATGCAATAATGAAAGCTTTCCATGATGTAAAATTTGAAGGATGGATTCGACCTGACCATGGACGCATGATTTGGGATGAAATTGCTAAAAAAGGTCGCCCGGGTTATGGATTATATGACCGCGCCCTTGGTACAAATTATCTGCTGGGGCTGTGGGAAGCCATTTGTCGCAATAATTCCTGTTAATGTTCTAAGAAGCTGTATTCAACCCATCGAAATACTATCTTGGTGGTCAATTTCCGCATTAATAGACCTGTCTGATAGCCTATTCCAAAAGATAACGGAACGAGGTTAGCAGACAGGTCTTTTAGTTTAGCAAACTTATTATGTGAGAGAAAGGGCAACAAACTGCCGTAGCATAGTAGCAGATTCTGCGCGGGTAACTGCTTCGCCCGGTGCAAGAATAGTTTGAGTGCGGCCTGAAATAATACCTCTTGCATTCGCCCATTTCATAGCCTCAAGTGCCCATGGTGATATAGCATCTACATCATCAAAATCGTTAACGAATGAATCCGCTGTAGCACTAAGCCCCAAAAAATGCACATAGTTACGAAGGATAGTCGCAAGCTGTTCCCGAGATGCGTTATCGCTTGGGCCAAACAAGCCACCACCATAACCACTTACAATTCCATTTTCACCTGCCCATGCAATTGCATTAAAATACCATTGCTCAGGCTGCACGTCGCTAAAAGCTATACTATGTTCTGCAATTGGCGAACCTTCCAACCTCCACAACATAGTAACAATCATGCCGCGGGTAAGATTTGCATTTGGAGAAAATTCATCAAAACTTGTACCACTCATAATTCCATTTAAATATACAAACTGTACATTGTAATAGAACCAATCATCTTCGGAAACATCTGTAAAAGGATTTATCCATCCGGTAACAGGAGCTAAAAAAGGGAGATCTATAACGGGAGTGGTTTCGTTATCAACCCGGCTTATGTTATCAATATAGCTTTCTTCCTCAGCTTGGTATTCATCTGCTAAGTTAGGGACATTTGGTAAATCGTAGCTGTATTCTTCTGTTTCAACTTCATATAGCTCATATAGTTCAGGTAATAGCTCTTCATAAATAGGATCATTATCGTTATAGTTGCTATCGACATCTTCTCCAAGATCCCTTGTAAAGACCCATTCTACACGATCACCGTCTTGTAAATTATACATAGACGCAGAAAAAGTTGGCCTAACTCCATTAACTCTATACCACCACCCGGATAGCGGGCCATCATCAAATTCGCCAAATCCATTTATTGATTCTACATACATACCGCCTAATGCAGCATTGCCTCTTGAACGAATATTCAAGCCTGTCCTGCGTAAAAGGCTATATGCAGTTTCGTCAGGCTCAAGATAAAACCATTCGCCTGCAAAAAATATGCCGGTTTGGTTCGGCCCTGCACTTGGGTCAATCACACTAATAAAAGCCCTGCCCTGCGCCGCTGTATCAATCCGCTCAAGATCACTTATGGCTTGCCTCAGATTAAGCAGTGCTGTATCAATTTGGGCTTGGGTAACATTTTGATTTTGCGCAATTTGCCTTGCTGTTGACAACATTGTTTGCAGATCTGCCCATGAACCTTGTGTGAAGTCAGATTCCTCTAACTCCTCAGCGCGAGCGATTTCATTAAATAATGTTGCCCTGTTTACAGGTATGGTAACTCCGCCGCCGGGAGGTGTTGCCCCTCCTCCCGAAGAGCCATCAGCAAAAGCATCCCGCATATCAAACAAGGAATTTTGTCCTGTCCTAAAGCGATGATATGCTATAAGTGCATTTGCAGCTTGTTCTGTTGCCATGGCATCAACTATCGTACCACGCCTAAATCCTCCCGTTGCTTCATCAAAAAATATTAAAAGTGCGTCAACATAATCCGTAGCATTACGCCCCAATGCCGCAAGCGCAATGATAACCTGTGCATTGCCTTCTACATCAAGTACATCCTGCTGCGAAATCCAATCAACGGCATTATTAACAGCAGTTCTAACACCCGAATGATTATTGCGATAGTACGGTGCTAATGCTTGAATCGCCATTGCAGTAATATCTATGCCCGGTGTAGCCGTTGCTGTTAATCCCCAACTTCCATTTTGCCTTTGTGCATCAAGGATTGAAGTCACAAATGGAGTCCTGTCATTGCTGTAGGGCATAGAATCTAAGGCAATAAGAGCAAAAGTATCTGCATTTATCGTCCTACTATGAACAGATCTTTCTGATATAGGAACAAACGTCCTAAAATTTGCTAAAAAGTCATGCCCATTATGGTTTGATGCATTTATGCCAAGGGCAGTAAGGGCAATAACAACCCGCTGATGATCCATCCAAGATACCACATTTGGAGAGTTAGCAAGGGATTCAAGATAATGTGCAAACCATGCATCATCTACAACTCCCGCCCGCGCAAGAGCCAATACCGCCCATTCGCCGCCAACATTACCTACAGTAGGGTTGGGTATATTCGCACGAATCCAGCTTAATGAATGCATCATAGCTTCGTAGTATTCTAATGTTGACGGTAAATCATCCGGATCACTCGGGTCTGTTGGCTCCCCTGAGCCGGAACCCGGATCAGATGCATCTGTAAGTGCTGCTAGTGCATAAGCAACCTCTGCGGTTGTAGCCAATGGATTAATGATAATATCAAGAGCATTTTGCCTTGCGTTTTGGTTTATTTCCGGTAAAAATAATGCGCGGATTAGCTGAGTTTTGTCTGCGTGTTCAAAAAGGGGAGTAAACCATTCACTTGGTAAGCCAATATCCGCCCCCCATCCTTGCAAAGAAAACTGCCAACGTAGCACATCACCATCATTGACTACCCATGCACCGGGCCCAACATTGCCAATCTCATTGTTTATTGCAAGCATCCATGATGATTCTGAAGAGTACATAAACATGCTCAATGATCCGCCTTCATTGGTATCATCAATTAGATCTATGGTGATATATTGCGGTGGATCCATAAATCCCCTGTTAAAACCGCTTATATTGTCTAAAAAAAACATAGGGCCGGGATCACCGGAAAAAGTATGCCCTTGATTAGTCAACAGCATAATAGTAGGATAATCCGCAAAAGATCCCGCGGGGACTGTTACAGGAGTAGGTTCAATATAGAAACCATGACCCAAATTGTAGCCCTCAAAGCTAACAAACACAGTGATAGAATCACTTGTCGGCATTGAGGATTCATAGTCACCGGATACAGGTGTTGGCAAATAAGACACTAGTGCAGAGGGTGTTGTTGCGTTTGGTTCTATGTAGGTTGCCCCTACAGTGTTATAGATGATGCCTGCATCGGTTTCTGCCAGTACGGGCACAGGTATAACTCCAAAAGTCATAACCAGTGTCAGTACCATTGCAAATAATTGCAAGTTTCTTTTTGTTCTTTTCAAAATATAACTCCTCTCATTTGAGGACGTAAAAAACACGTCCCATTTAATAAACGGAACGTGTCTAAAATACAAGGTATCAAAAAACAACCTAAAACACATTGCTCCGTTCGGGGAAGCCCGGATAATGTATCACATAGCGTATCTGACTTATCAGTTACGGCTAATGCCGCACTGCATCACAGTGACCCGCTCGCAGGGATTCTCACCCTATTCCGCAATTAATCTGAGGATTTTTTTAACTCCATCAGAGTGTGACACTATCTATCTGCTTTAGTTGGTAGTTTACACCATATTTTTTTTGTTTGCAATAGCAAAGTTTTTTCAGCGGGATAAACGCATAGAAAGTGCTTACAGTTAAGAGTTTGTGATTTACTAATTGCAATATAATCTGCTATAATATGAACAAATATTACAATAAATTGGTCTCATAAAATAGGCGGGGATATACATATGAATGATATATTTAATGACATCGTTAATAAAATAATATGTAATGCTGAATGGCTATTTAGTGGTATTGCCACAAATGCGATAGGTGCAGTTCTTACATCTGTAGGGCTTCTTATTGGAAAAATATTTTCTAATAAGGGGACAAAAGCAAGTGACAGTACTATATATGTAAAAAACGCCAAGCACGTTACTATAAATGTTAATCCTACGAATGTGCAAAACCAAAGTAAAAAACTGGTAATGAAAATAAAAAAGCAAAACAACTGACGAAAATCCTGATATAGTTGAGTTCCCCAACAAAACCAAAAAGGAAAAGGTCAAATGTTTTGCGA
>WQVX01000105.1 GCA_009785615.1 Defluviitaleaceae bacterium
TCAACCTCCCGAATCCGGTTTTCACTTAATAATCTTTGAATATCGCCCCCTTTATTATAGCCATAAGCAATATCCATTATCTTGATACATAGGCTTAGTACACGCTTTTCTTCATTGTCGAATCTTTCAATAATACCTAAGTTATCCCTAACGCTGCTGTAGAACTCTAAATCATTTTTTGACTTTTCTAACATCAATATTAAGCCTAACAACTTGGATGAAAAATTCTTTAATGTGTCATCATCATAGCCTTTGGCATTGATTAACATGTACTCAAAATTTAACACGTAATCGCCAAAGGTTTCATAACCGGAAAACATCTCGCGAAGATTAAAATGCACTTTCCATGTGTCTTTTCCGCTAAAAAACACTATAGGGAATACTACAGGAAATTTAAAATCCTTGTTGTCGCGTTCGTTTACATCAGCCTGATTGTAGTAATATCTTAAAATCTCTACAATATAGAGTAATAACCTGTATGGCATTCTGTAATCAACTTTGCTTTGTAATTCCAGTAGAATATAAAATATCACCTTTTTACCATTCAAGGTTGCTTCATATACTATATCTGCTTCTTTTTCAGAAAAATCCTGTAAAATAAAGCTGTTGTTAGTTTTGGTAATACTATCCTCATTAAGTTCGTAAACCCAAGGTTCTTTAACACAATCCTTTAGCAGGCTTAGAAAGCTCTTCTTGTTAGAAAACAATGCCTTGTGCCTTTTGTCATGTGGATTGTCTTTTGCATAATCCAACAAAATCATCCTTAGCATGATAAAAATTTTTTATACTATACAAACATCTTTTGCAAATATGCTGCTTTTAGTTGCATAAAAAACTTTCGCCTACAGGCCAAATCTCCCCGGTTAATATTTTGTAAATTTCCGCTCCCATGTCTGCAAAAGTTGATCGGGTTCCTAAATCTTTAGGTGATATGCCTTGTCCATAGACCAAAACAGGCACATATTCACGTGAATGGTCAGTTGATGCAGTAGTTGGATCGCAACCATGATCTGCTGTGATAAATAGTATATCTTCCGGTCTCATTGCCTCAATAATTTCCGGTAATCTGCTGTCAAAATATTCTAAAGCGGCGGCATAGCCTTTTGCATCATTACGATGACCATAAAGCATATCAAAATCAACTAGATTGGTAAAAATAAAATCTATATCATCACTGGATTTTAAAGCCTCTATTGTTGCATTTATCCCGTCTAAATTGTTAGTAGTATGGTTAACATGAGTAATACCTCTGTTACAAAAAATATCTTCTATTTTGCCAATACCAAGTACATTTTTTCCTTTAGCAACTAATGCATCAAGAATTGTATCTGAAGGCGGTTCTACTGCATAATCGCGGCGGTTGCCTGTGCGCTTAAAATCACCGGGTTGTCCTATAAAAGGCCGTGCTATCACACGTCCTACGCAGTATTCGTCTACCAAAACAGATCTTGCAGCTTCACATATGCGATATAAGTCGGGTAATGGTATTATTTCTTCATGGGCAGCTACTTGGAATACAGAATCCGCAGAAGTGTATACTATAGGCTTGCCGGTTTCCATATGCTCTTTACCCAGCTCATCTATAATATGCGTACCCGATGCAGGTTTATTACCTAAACATCCATCTACTTTTGATATACCGGCCCACTTTGCTAATAATTCAGCCGGAAATCCATTAGGAGAAGTTCTAAAAGGGGTATCCATAATCAAACCTGCTAATTCCCAATGTCCGCTTGTGGTATCTTTGGCCTTGGTTTTTTGAGCCATGCGTCCATAAGCCGCCGTTGGTTGATCAACAGCAGGTAAACCACTTGACTGTACATTACCCAAGCCAAGAGCATATAAATGAGGTATATGCAACTTTCCACATGTTTTGTAAATATTTCCTAAAGTGTGTGATCCTGCATCACCATATTCTTCTGCATCCGGTAAGGCACCTATACCTGCACTATCTAAAACTATTACACAACAACGTTTTTCCATTTTTACCCTCCTATTGTGCGATATTCATATGTATTATAATCGGTTCTGTAGATTTATTCCACATAAAGGTTTATAATAAGAGTGGAGGAAATGTTATGGTAAATAAAAACAAGGTTATTCTAATGTCTAAAATGGCCGTATATGATAAAAAATACGGCGCAGCGGACAGAGCAATCTTTTCTTACTTTAGGAGAGATTATATCTACCGCAAAAACATGATGACACGTTTGTGCGTGTCTATAGGCTCAATTATTTTACTGATCATCTACTGGTTGCATCAGATATTTATTTATGGAGTTGATATCCAAGAAATAGATATCCGACAAAGTGTAATAGATTCCGTTTTGTTTTTGATAGCGGTAATGGCATTTTATACATTGATAGGTACCATACAAGGAACCCATCAATATCATAAGGTGCAAAAACGAATGGATAGGTACATGGCTGTAATGCAAAAAGTAGATAATATGCCGGATGCTCCGGAACCGGCTAATAACAAAAGCCGTAAAACTGATTTGCTTTACAAAGATCCGCGGCAAAACGGATCTAGGTCGCGCCCCGGGCAAAATGACTAAACAAAATATGTAAAATGATTTAAAGAAGAACGAGAGGAGGTCTCCACCTATATATGGAGGCACTATTAATTGCAAGAGAAGGCATCGTTAAATTATGTAAACGACTTGAACCAATTTTAACGGTGTTGTTACGTTTTTTACTTGGAGTGTATATATTTTCGCTCATTAATGGCATTGGCTATATTAGACCGGAACTTGTTGGCTACTATAATCGTTTTCCCTTAACAATGCTTTTTGGTATAGCTTTTGCGATACTTCCGTTTAGCGTATCGTATTTGCTAATGATTATAGCTATAACTGTCCAGTATTCTTCAAATATAGAAGTGGCTGCTGTTATATTTGTGTTTTTATTGTGCGTGTTGTTATTTTACGCTCGTATGGCGGCAAAAGAGTCTATTTTAATAATATTAACAGTGTTGGCTTTTAGATTTGGTATGCACTATCTGATCCCTATAGTGGCAGGGCTGTATTTTTCTGTAACAGCTATAATTCCTGTGTCTATAGGGCTGTTTATAGCATACTTCACACCACAAATACAAACCATAATACGCACTACTCATACAGCAGACCTAAATATTGCAGAGATGCCGGATGCTTTTGTAGATGTTTATACAGCACTGGTAAACGGCCTTGGCAGCTCCGGCGACTGGGTGTTTACAGCTTTTATTTTTGCTATGGTGATAATATTGGTGCATATAGTTTCTCGCCTTGCTATGGACTTTTCTAAAGAAATTGCTATAGGACTTGGTGCCGCTTTATTAATTTTCGGCTACATAATGGCCGCTTTGGCTGGGAATGTAGTGGTCAATTTGCCTGTTGTTATTATTATGACATTGCTTTGCGCGCTGATTGCATGGGCAGCAAGACTTTTTGACCCGGTGCTGGATTATCAACGAGCGGAATCTGTTCAGTTTCAAGACGATAATAACTATTACTATGTACGGGTAGTTCCAAAAATTCAACTTACAAAACCTAAACGAGTTGTAAAACGGATACGCCCTCAACCGGAAAAGAAAGAGGAGTAAAGTGATAAGCAATGTCGCTACCTTTTATAAATGAATCTATAGGGCTACCATCCCTACACATGCCATATATTGGTTTAAGTGAAATTTTAGATATACTGATTTTGTGCGCTTTAATTTATTATATTTTGCGTTGGATCCGACACACTCATGCATGGGCGTTACTTAAAGGTATTGTAATGGTGGTTTTGGTAGCCCTGGTAGCATACCTTTTTGACCTTGTTACAGTTATTTGGATGGTGCAAAATGCCTTTGCTATGGGGCTTATTGCTTTAGTGATATTGTTTCAGCCGGAACTTAGAAAGGCTTTAGAGCAATTGGGGCGCGGAGTGGGGTTGTCCGGACTCTCCGGGTTTCAAGGGCTAAAACTAGATCATAAAGGCGGCATAGCTGCTCAAAGTTTAGGCGATATTGTAAGTGCAGTAACATCCATGGCTTCTAAGCGTACAGGTGCTTTAATTTGTTTGGAAAGAGACGTTACTTTAGCTGACATAGCCCAAACAGGAGTACTTATAGACGCTATTGTAAGTAAGCCGTTAATTATGAATGTCTTTGTAGATAAAGCACCCCTTCATGATGGTGCAATGATAATACGCAGAGGGCGAATAGTTTCTGCCGCTTGCATTTTACCTTTAACCTCAGAAGAAGTTGATCAAGAACTGGGAACCAGACACCGAGCGGCTATAGGCGTAAGCGAAATATCTGATGCAATAGTGATTGTAGCTTCTGAAGAAACAGGGGCAATATCAGTTGCATTAAAGGGTAAACTAAACAGAAATTTGTCTGAAAAAGCCCTAACCGATTTATTAAATGAAAATGCTGTTGAAGAACCAAAAAGAAGGTTGATGCCGTGGAAAAATGGAAAAGCATAATTTTTAGAATAATTGCAAAAGTGGTTGCTTTCTTTTACAGAGATTTTCACTGGAAGATACTGTCCCTTACATTGGCCTTTCTTTTGTGGTTTGTAGGTATTAACGTAAACAATCCTATCCAAACAGATGCTTATGACAACCTTCCCCTAATGGTGCTTCATAGGGATCATCTTGCACAAAACAATGTAGTATTGTTAAATGAACAGCAGCTTAATAATGCTCGTGTAGGCGTAAGTATCCAGGCAACAAGAGGCGACCATGCAATAATCAGAGCAGCCCGCAATGACAATATCTTAGCCTCTGTAGATCTAAGTACAATAAATTTTGATCAGGTGCATGAGGCTGATAGCACTGTACGGGTACAAGTGGATGTGGATGTGTTTATACATCAAAATCACGTAGCAAGGGCTATGCGCCCCAGTACAATAGAGTTGCTGTTGGATCGTCACGGGGATTTATCTTTACCTATAGAAGTTGATCCAATTGGAACCCCATTAGAAGGATTTGAAAAAAGACCGGCTCAGCTTGTTAATACAATGGTGCGTTTATCCGGAGCACAATCAATTTTGGATGAAGTAGCAGGTGTACGTGTGCGTGCGTATATAGATAACGCTTACCGGACGGTGGAAGAAGTAAAGCCTTTAGTGGTGTACAACAGAAACCGCGAGGATATAACAAGTTCTGTTAACCTAAGTTTTCAAACGGTTCATGTTAGAGTACCTATTTTGCCATACAATGATATACCTCTTGAGATAAACGCTACGGGCAATCCTATGCCCGGGTTTATGGTAACAGAGGTTAGTATTAATCCATCTGCGGTAGCTTTGGTTGGCCCTGAAGAAGATATATCCAATATATCAAATATTATGCTTGGGGATATAGATTTGACATTAGCCAACCAAAACATTCAGCAGTCATTTGAAATTCTTCCGGCTATAGCAGACACGGGGTTAACATTGCGAGAAGGGGCACCGGAAGAAGCTGTTGTTTCTGTAGTTGTTGAGAGGGTTATTGCCCGAAACTTTTCTTTGCCTTTAGAAAATGTAACAGTAAGTGGTTATGTAAGACCCTTTACTTTTGTATCTGCCGGCCCTCTCACTGTTTCGGTACGGGGGCGAGAATCAGTAATCGGATCTATGACCTTAAACCAAATAAGAGCCAACTTAGATTTAACAGGGCTTGGAGCGGGCACACATACGGTACAGCTAGGTATTAATGTTCCTCGCTTTGCGGCACTGGCTAATAACGTTACAGTTGAGGTTACAATAGAGGCAGAAACCATTGTCTTTGAACCGGTAGAACCGCCGGATTGGACAGCAGATCTGGAAGATGATAATGACGAAGATGAAGCGGAAATGGAATCAGAAACAGAACCCGAAGAAGAGACAGGTATAGATGCATCCGATATATCAGATATAGGGGGGGAAGCAGAAGGGGATTCTGCTGATACTCTTGATTATGATTATAATGAAGTAAATGACGAGGATGATGAATACGATGACGATGAATACGATGAAGATATTGCTGATGAGGATGAAGTAGGCGGCGGAGTAGAAAATGATGATCCTGAGATTGAGGAAAACATTGCCTATTCCTGATGAAGCTGTAATAATACTGCAACTTCTGCATGGATGTCATAAAACTGATCTTCTAACATACTATTTACTTTCTTGTTTAAAATTGCTTTAATTTCATATAGACCATCCGTGCATTTCTCCATTGCTTTAACAGAATTATTCCCCTCTTTACTATTGTTCTCATCTTTGCTAAGGCGATAATAGAAGGAATAATCGTCAGCTAGTCTTTTCGTTAATGGAAGTATATACTCGGTCAATTCATTCATATTTTCGGCTTTATTTGGATATTTTTCAATGATATGTATCATTTTTTCCAAAGGAGTAATAATTCCTTGGATAAGTTCATTAAAATTTGGGATATTGAATGTTTTGGAAGCAGAAGATACATTAAGAAAATTTATGCACTGCCGGATTTCTCCCATAACATCGCCGGACGATGATTTGGGAGTTTTATTTTTATGGTTATCATTATCGTTTTTCTTTTCATCCATATATTGCTTGGTATAATATATGGCAAGTGCTATCATTGCAATAAAAAATAAAATTGATCCAAATCCTATAAGTAATTTTAACATTGTTTGACCTCCTTAGAAACGTTTACACTTGTCGTTACAATGTTAATATACTACAGATCTAACTGTTTTTCAATTCCATGTAATACTAGGGTGTGTTTGCCTGTCTCCTTAATTGTAATAAAATTCTTGATTTTATCTGCCGGTAATTACTGTCTCAAAATTTATTACCGGAAATATTTTAAAAAAGATTGACAAAAATTTCTTATTATGATATTATGTGGCGGCGTCGGCGTTAATTTGCTACTATTTACATTATTCCAGCAATTATCGCAAAAAAATTTAGTGCATTTATGCAATCATTCCAAGAGGAGGACTATTTTTTTTATGAAAAAGAACAAAATCTTTGCTCGCGTTTCGGGTGTAGTGTTAGCTACATACATGTTGGCAGCTTTAGGTGGCTGTGCTGATAACACACCGGCACCTGTAGTAACACCACCGGCGGCCCCTACGCCGGCATCAACCCCGGCACCAACACCACCACCGGCTCAAGAAGAAGGCCCGGCATTATTTACTCCCGGTACTTTTACCGGTACCAGCGACAGTTACGGTGGGACTCTTACAGCATCTGTAACTTTTGAAGCAGGCCGCATAGCTGATATCTCAATTGATCATGCAGATACTGCCAGCTTTGCAAGACGTGCTATACCCACTATTCCGCAGATGATTTTGCACAGGCAGTCTACGCTGGACATAGATGCAATTGCATCTGCAACATTAACAACCGATGCCGTTATAAACGCAGTAAACGATGCTATTGAACAAGCGGGGGCAAATCCGGCAGATTTAACTCCATATATACCTACACAGCCTTTGCCGGGCGCAACATTTATAGCCGGCCAGCAAATAGTAGAAACTACTAGCTGGGAAGATTCACCTATGATCATGCAAGTAGTATTTTCTGAAAGTGAAATAATCAGAGTGCAAGTGCTTGAGCATGGCGACACAACAACCGGTGGCAATTGGGCCGGACGTTCTATTCCTATCATTCCTCACAGAGTAGAAGAAGTGCAATCTACAGTGGGGATAGATACTGTGTCCGGTGCTACAATAACATCCGGCAGTGTATTAGCATTAATAGACGAAGCTATTACATTAGCCGGTGCCAACCCTGCATCGCTTCAACCCAGAACACTTGTTGCCGGAAACTTTTGGCCTTATGGTGCAGGTGGCGGTCAACAAGCAAGATTTCATCCGGGAATTTATTATGCTACAGTGGATGGTTTTGCAGGCCCAATGACTATACAAGCAATATTTAGCCGTGGTGCCCTTGTTAGGGTTAGAGTGTACGAGCACGAAGAAACAGAAAGCTTTTTTGAAATGGTATTCCCTCCGGGGCAAGGTGTATACACTTTAGCTAACGTAGTAGAACAAGAACAATCTATACACGGTATTGATGTAACAGCAGGTGCAACTGCAACCCACAATGCATTCCTTGAAGCTGTTGCTGAAGCTGTAAGAATGGCCGGAGCGGATCCCGCAGATTTTTAAATTAAGTTTAAAATATCAAAGAGATAGTAGCTTAATCTATACGACAAATCCTAATTAAAAGCTACGGCAAGGGTTTTATTATAAACTGTATCCAAAAAAATGGATGCAGTTTATTTTCGTAAAGCAGCGAGTCGTTGGGCAAGCTTGCTGCGTGGTAGTTCGTTTCACATTTAGTATACATACAGTTTGTTGCTAGGCTTTCTGAGTTTTGTTAAAGCTTAAAGGAGAGTAGCAATTAATGAAAAATAGGTCAAAAGAAATATTATTTTTAACATCATTACTTGCAGTATCAACATTGGTTTTATGGGTGATTGTTTCAATAGTTGTAAACCTATTTACGAGTGAGTTCTTTAGTACACACACCTATACTCACAATGAAACTCGAAAACGAAATGAAATGCAATCCATAAGAACCAAGCAAAGTATATTAGATTTTTTTTATCAAAATGACTTAAACCAAGCCACCTATCCATATTATTTTGGCGGCATGTACATCGATAATAATGGAAACTTAGTTCTTCTTATTGCTGAACCTTCTATTTTTGATGTAGATGAAAATTTCCTTTTATTTGCTGAAAAAGAAGGAGTATCAACAAGGCATGTAAAATTTTCTTATAACGAATTAAAAGCACAATCTGATGTTTTACGCAGACTTTCAAATGTAGAGCCAAGCCGGAGTATTATCAATGAAATAGTAAATACGTGGTATATAGATATTATCAATAATCGCGTAGCAGTAGAATTAACTAATCTTAATCAAAGGCAAATTACTCGCTTTAAAAATAATGTGATTGATTCTCCTATGATTACATTTAGAGAGTCAAGCGGTACTTTTCGGAATCTATCTTTAAATTTCTTAGCGGCAATTATCAGAGCAAATTAATTTCGTAGTTATTCACTCCTTTCAAATACTTATCATAAGGTATAAGAAGCTGTGTTTATAGCTTCTATAAGGAGGTTGATTATGACAATCCAATCCTTTGATTTGGATCCGGCACGTATTCCTTTAAAACATCCTTTTACTACTGCCATCCGTACTGTAACTGCTGTAGAATCGGTACAGATTACTTTAACAAGTTCAGATGGGGTTTTAGGTTATGGTGAGGCACCGGCTACCGCTGCCATCACCGGAGAAACCATCCCTTCTATAAAAGAAGCCGTAGAAGGTTACATATGCCCTGCTATTATGGGGCAAGCAGTGGAGTTTGATTGTGGGCAAATTATTCAAAAGGCCATTTATGGAAATACATCAGCTAAAGCTGCGGTAGAAATGGCTTGGCAAGATTTACGCGCAAAAAAGATGAATATTCCCTTGTATCAGCTTTTGGGAAAGCATCAAAAAAAACTATCCAATGATATAACTATCAGCGCGGGTGATTTGGATGTAATGACCAAACATGCCATTGCTGCTATTGCTGATGGGTTTTCTGTTTTAAAGCTTAAAGTGGGTGTTTTTCCGGCAACAGATGCCCAAACAATCATTAGATTTTGGTATAATTTGAAAGAATCAGCCCATCCAAAATCTGAGATTAAACTGCGGATAGATGCAAACCAAGGATGGAGCACACGCCAGGCCATAAGCATTATTAGAACCTGGGAAGATAACAACATCCCTATAGATTTAATTGAGCAACCAACACCCGCTTGGGATCTGGATGGTTTAGCCAAAGTGCAGTCTCATACTCATTTTCCTATAGCCGCAGATGAATCCGTTTTTTCTCCCATTGAGGCATTAAGATGTATTCAAAGTCGAGCAGCATCAGTAATAAATATCAAGCTTATGAAAACGGGTGGGATAAGCTCAGCCTTAGATATCTGTACTTTATGCAGAATTTATGGTGTGGAATGCATGATAGGATGTATGATGGAAGGTCAAATTGGGGCAGCAGCGGCGGCACATTTAGCGACATCTCAGTCTATTGTAACCAGGATTGACATAGATAGCCCATTATTATGTACCCCCGGCTTTTATACAGAAGGCCCAACGTTTTGCGGCTCTGATATTTTGATGTCAAATTGCCCCGGAATAGGCACAATGCCTAAGAAATTGTATTCAGAAAGGAGTGCAGATGTTAATGCAAGCACCCAACAAGCTGAAAAAAGGTGATAATGTAGCTTTGTTAGCACCGGCCGGCCCATGTGATGCATTTCGTACCAAAGGCAGTATAGAAATTTTGGAAAGCCGGGGGCTTCAAGCTCATGTGATGAAAAGTTGTTACAGTCACAATGGATACTTGGCCGGAGAGGACAAAGTTAGAGCAAACGATATAATGGAAGCTTTCGTTAATCCTGATATCAAGGGGATTTTTGCATTTAGAGGCGGATACGGCTCGCAACGATTGCTTCCGTTGTTGGACTATGATGTTATAAGCAAGCATCCAAAGATATTTGCAGGTTATAGCGATATCACTGCTTTGCACATAGTTTTGAATCAACGTTGCGGCTTAATAACCTACCATTCACCTATGCCCGGCATTGAATTTTGTAAGCCGGACTTAGATGCTTATACCGTAAATTCATTTTTGGGGCATATTATCGAAGGGTTTTCTCCTCCGGAGTTAACATATGAGTCGCTAAGTTATGGCAACGCTACAGGAATGCTTACAGGAGGAAATCTTAGCCTTGTGTCCTCCTCTTTAGGAACCCCATATGAAATAGATACCAAAGAGAAAATTTTGTTTTTGGAGGAAATCCAAGAAGAACCATATCGAATAGATAGGATGCTGTTGCAACTTAAACATTCCGGAAAGTTAGATGATTGCCAAGCTATTATATTGGGTAGTTTTTCACCTGAAACAATAACATCGTTGCATCAAGCGATAGATGAAATTTTACTTCCGCTAGGAAAGCCCTTGGGAGTAAATCTTCCATGTGGGCACTGTATTCCTAATGCTACTTTACCTTTAGGCAAAATTACTTGTATGGCTGATGGACAGGTTTATTAACAAAACCAATCAATTTATATCGATTATTTTCTAAGATTTTTGGTCATTGTATCATTATTTTTAGGCGATTAATCTTATCAAAAAAACATATTAGTAACAATGAGGAAATTTTTGCATTTATTATCAATTTTACTTTATAAGCGCAACAAAACAAAGCACTAAAAGGCATATTTTTTTTAGCACAAAAACCAAAATATATGGAAAAAAACACTTGAAAAATCCTGTAGAAGATGGTAGGATATAGTCGAAGTAGCTGATTAACTGATTTTTGAAGGGAAATTTAAAAAAGTATCA
>WQVX01000106.1 GCA_009785615.1 Defluviitaleaceae bacterium
CATTTGACCTTTTCCTTTTTGGTTTTGTTGGGGAACTCAACTATATCAGGATTTTCGTCAGTTGTTTTGCTTTTTTATTTTCATTACCAGTTTTTTACTTTGGTTTTGCACATTCATAGTTAAAAAATATGGTTCGCTCATGCCCAACTTCCATAATTCCAGGCGTACCGCCTTTGCTAAATGAATCATGCTGATGGATGTATTTTCTCCGGCAGCAAAATAGGCGGCCTGCAACGCTGCGGATCTTATAACGCTGCCCGAAAATTCAAGTTTGTCGGCCAAAAGCTTCAAATCCACATCATCCGAAAGCGGTGCTTTGGATGGAAGGCATCTTTTCCATAGTTCTAATCGTTGGCTGACGCCCGGCATGTGAATATTGATCATGTAATTGATACGACGGCGAAAAGCCTCATCAAAAGAATTTGCAAGGTTAGTAGCAAGTATGCTTATCCCGGAATATTCTTCGATTTTTTGAAGCAAGTAAGAACTGTCAGAGTTGGCATGACGGTCATTAGAATTTTTGACATCTGTACGCTTAGCAAAAAGTGAGTCGGCTTCGTCAAAAAATAAAATCACATTGCTGCTCTTAGCTTCGTTAAACACAGAGTTAATGTTTTTGGCAGTTTCACCTATATATTTGCTGATAATTTGGGAGAGGTTAATACGGTAAAGCGGCAAGCTAAGCTCATTGGCAATTACCTGCGCACTCATAGTTTTCCCTGTCCCCGGTGGCCCATAAAGTAAAATAGAAACACCATTACCATATGCAAATTTTCCACCCCACTGTATTTCTACAGTATGGCGGTGTTTGATCCGATTGCAAGTTTCCATAAGCATCTGTTTGGGCATATCATCCAACATGAGGTCATCCCATGTATAAACAACATTGATCCTGTCTGCAATAGCACTTAAACGCCCGGTGCTCCCAAGTAGAACAGCCGAGTTAATCATTTCTTCACTTACTGTTGTATTTTGAGATTTTGCCATTTCTGATGCATTACGGATAGCAGATTTAATTTGCCCCGGGGTAAGCATGTACCGCGATGCCATTTGCGTCCAATTTAAACCGGAAGAGATATCATATTCTTCTGAAAATAATTTCCAGAATTTTGGGGAGTTTTCTAAATCTAATGGAGGATAATCAATACAGCTTAAAATATATCCATCCGGAGTATTATAACGAGTCGATTCAGTAAGAAAAAAGATACCTAGATTATGTTCTTTTGCCATTTCAAAAATATATTGAGTTTGAACATTAGATACCAGATCTTTCATTATAAAACAAAGCTTAGCCCCCTCAATAAGTGCAAGAAACAGAAGTTCGTCCATTATATCGTGAAGTTGAGGTTCTGTAGGAAAAGTTTTGTCTAAATCAATTAGTATAAGCTTTGCGTTTTCTTCTTCCGCTAAATATTGTATTGTTGATTTTTTTCCAATACCGGCGGCTCCGCTTAAAATACATAAGTGTGGTTCTTTTTGCCTGTACATAGCCTTAAATGATCCGTGTACTAATTGCAGTTGTTTGTCTATGTACAGCGGCTTTGTGGTTTTATCAGGAAATTTTACTATATAAGACGAAAGTTTACGGCTCTTATATGGCTTGCCTATGATGTAAGAAAAAGCACCCGGGCGTAAAGTAATTGGACGCATCAAATCAAACTCTGTAGTAGAGTTAAATAATAAACGATTTTCAAAGGACATTTGATCAAAAAACCAATCTGCTTCACAGTTTGGAAAAGTGAGGGAATACAATGTTTGTATAATCCCTAATGTTGGTGCAACAGTAGGGTTTTCTCCTTGAAGGGTTTTAAAAACCTTTTCAAATCCGCGATCTGTTTTGCAAACGAAAGCGCACTGCAACGCAAAACAGGCAAAATCCGACAATTTCAAAAGTTTACTCAGTTGCATAAGGCGTGGTATATTTTCAGAAGCCTCTGTGGCATTCTCACGGCTTTTAATATGCGAAAAAACCTCCGCTAAAAGTGCCGACCAAATTTCTGTTGGTTTTGAACCAAGGTGGACGCTGTTTATATGTCTCATCGCATCACCGGAGCTTATATAAGTATATGGAAGATTTTGAGCAACATCTTTTGCAGACTCGGCTCTGGCACAAAAAGTTTTATAAGCGGTAGCACCCGAAAGGCACATAGAAATAAAAACCTTCCAGTCATGCTGATAATCTCTGTTTGTATAAGGAATATTGTATTTTTTCAGATCAAATATTTCGCTTAATATTTCGTTTCCATATATCATTTTGCCATTCATCTTGTTTTCAAAAATGATAGTATTGTCACTGTATGATACTTTAAATCCAAAAATAGGTGGCCCTGAACCTCTCATCACGTTTCGCCTCCGTTATTGTAATAATCTTGAGTAAAATTTCAAATAACAATTTATACTAGGTTATCACATCATGTACAAAAAGTAAATGAAATATTGTAACGTAAATTTGAAACGTTTCACACATTGATGTCAAAAAAAAATTCCCCAAGATGCATTAAAAAATTTTAAAACTTCTGCCATTTAAGAAAGCGTTAAAAAACCCCCGGCTATGCCGGGGGACTAAGAAATTCGTTGATTAACTTTGCATTACTATTTTTGAACACCTCTATGCTCGTTGCTTCCATTTACAGATGTTTTATTGTTACTTGAGTTTGCATTATTGATTGTAGTTGTATTATTAGCCGGTACATTGTTTTGCGTATTATCGTTAGCCGGTACATTGTTTAACTGATTATTGTTAGATGATACATTGTTTAGAATGTCATTATTAGATGATGTGTTGTTTAGCGTATCATTACTAGCCGGTGCATTATTTAATACATTGTTGTTAGATGTTTCATTGTTTAGTGTATTATTATTAGCCGGTGCATTATTTAATGTTTCGTTATTATTTCCTGTGATCATATTTCTACTATTGAATCTGGTAAAATGCCTATTTACTCTTTGATTATCTCTACTATCAATAGATTGGTTCATGAGAGCACCTCTGTCATCACGGTTCATTGTGTGACGGGCACCACCCACTCCACTAACACGCCTATTAGAACGATTGGTATTTACTGTACGCCTGTTAGCAGCATTTCTACTTGCATTAGATCGTGTTATATTACGTTCCGGTGTTGCATTAGATGATCTGCTAGAAGATGACCTGTTGGCAGATGATCTGGTAACAGTAGCATTGGATCTATTGACAGTATTACCGTTGGTAGAGCGGTTCATATTACTACCATTACCATTTGTAGATTTACTTCCATTTGCAGCTTTGCGATTTTGAGCAGTTCCATTGTTGGTTCTGCTAACAGCATTATTTGTTGTTCGACTAATGTTACGGGTCATACCTTGCTGAACACCGGGCTGAACGTTAGGAAGAGCAGCCACTTGTCTGGGTTTACCTATAAGTGTAAAAGCACTCATTCCTTGTTGTTGAGGACTGTGAGGATTGTGGTGTACATTACGATGGTGTCCTGTGGTATGATGTTGTGCTGTATTTCTATGCGGTGTTGCACTGCGTGTATGGGAAGTGCTACGAGTTACAGGTGCAGCATGATTCCTTGCAGTACTACGTGTCATATTGCGTTTAGCGGTATGGTGCTTAGGTTTTGCAGTAGTGTTACGTGTGATAGTGGAACCACGCGCAGCACCTGATTGCACACTACGGTTTACAGTAGAAGTTGTCCCATCAATTGTACGAGTACCATCTACATGGAGCATATTGCGGCCGGCCGCCGGCGTAACGCGATTTGTAGTTCCGGCAGCGTTATTGCCTGTTGCATGAGAGCGTCGGACTGAATGCTGATTTCCTACAGCTCTATGATTAGTCACACGTCCCCGAGTCATTCTGCGCCCGGATGTTGTTACTCCATCTCTTAAATTAGAGGTAGCTCCTCCGGTGCGTTCAGCCAAAGTTGAGCCGCGTGTTGCATTTGTTGTTGTATTGGCTCGAGTTGCCCTGTTTGGTCTGGCTGTACCGGTTGTTGCAGTACTTCCGGGATTTTGAACAGCTCGTGTGCTACGTGTTTGGTTTGGTACTGCAATATTTGGTGCTATATCACGTACTTCATTATTTGTATTTCTAACATTTCCGGCAGCTCTGTTTACACTACGAGTAACGGTTCCCCTACCGTCTACACTACGGTTAACTGAGTTTGAAAGACGTTCACCATTACGATTTCCGTCGTTATTGCCGGGTACATTATTGGCACACCCTGTTACAAAAACCATACCGGCAATAGTACCGGTTACAATAATCTTCTTCCAGTTGAATTTCATGACTTGTCTCCTCTTTCAATTAAACCGAAAGCTGAAAACATATGCCATTGCGAAGCTGATTCTTGTAATGCTTCAACCAGAATCAGCGAATGCAAGGTAACAGTCTTCGCTTTCTGGTAAAACACATAATCGTTTACTTAAATTAGTTATCAGGCTATTTGCTGTGCCTGACGATTATTATTGTGAGCAGATTTGTCTAAGAAATACTGTAAGACAACTGGAATATCGGTATAAAGGTGGAGAGTTTGGCAAGGTTTAGGTATTGTTATGTAGATTTAAATACCTGACCATCTACCTGTGAACACTGTACTATAAGGTTTATGTCGTCTTTTTCGGCCATGTTACGGATATAGTTGGCAACGGCGTTTATAATGATAATTTCTGTTGCATAGTGACTGCCGTCTATCAACGATAAACCGGCTTCCATGGTCTGTAATGCCATATGATAATGGCAATCTCCTGTTATATAAACATCACATTTTTTTGTAAAAGCAGCATCAATTAACTTTTGATTGGTTCCATTGCCACCACATAATCCAACCCTATGTACTATCTGGTCAGACATACCTGTATATCGAATTTGTTTTGAAGAAAGAACTTTGCTTACATGTTCAGCTAAGGATGACAAAGGCATAGGTTCGTTTAACATCCCCACTAAACCCATAGAAGGATATTCCGGATTTTCTGCTGCAATTAAAGGCTCTTTTTCAGTTAATCCAATACAGTCAAATAAAAGATCGTTAACACCGCCCGGAGCCATGTCAAGATTGGTATGCGCACAAAACAGGCCAATACCGTTACTGATAAGTGTTATAATTTTCTTACCTAGGACATTATCTGTCGTGATACGATTAATTGGTGGAATATGGCGAGAAAACATAGGGTGATGAGTAATTACAAAATCAAAGCGACCCTGTACAGCTTCTTTTAATACATCTTCTGTTAAATCTAAAGCTACAAGCACCCGACTTATAGGGCTTGATCTATCTCCAATCATTAATCCCACATTATCTGATTCCAATGCCCATTTGCTAGGTGCCCAAGCTTCCATTTTATCTATAATCCATTGTATTGTCATAATTCTCCTCTTTCTGCTACTATCACTGTATATAGTCGGTTTCTATCTTGAGCTGTTATTTCATCAATAATATTATAGCCCATGTTACCAAGGGCTAGTTCTACTGCCGGAATATCTCGCTGAGGCTGTACAATTAGCCGTTTTATATTTAAGTCATTAGCCGGGTCGCTTAAAATTTCAATAATGTTCATGCCACCCATACCTGCTATAACTACGCATAAATCTTCCAAATCATCTTCATTAGCTATAGCTCTTAAACCAAAACCACATCTGGTGAAAATTCGATTTTCTAAGCCATATTGTTTTATGTTATTATCAGCCATTTTTAATGGCCCCGGGCTAACATCACAAGCATAAGCCTTTGAAATGTTTTTTTCCAGGCAAGCAATAATAGGTACGTATCCATGATCCGTACCTATATCAGCTAAAACTTGGCCTTCTACAAAAGCTAATATCGCTTTAAGTCTTGGAGATAGCCGCATTAGTCTAAATAATCCTTCAGTTTTTTACTTCTGCTTGGATGGCGTAGCTTCCGTAGTGCTTTTGCTTCTATTTGGCGGATGCGCTCCCTTGTTACATTAAATTCCTTACCTACTTCTTCTAATGTTCTGGTCCGCCCATCGTCCAGTCCAAAACGCAAACGTAATACTTTTTCTTCCCGTTCGGTCAAGGTATCCAGCACATCTATGAGTTGTTCTTTGAGCAAAGTAAATGCTGCTGCTTCTGCCGGGGCCGGGATATCATCGTCTGGGATAAAATCTCCTAAATGGCTGTCTTCTTCTTCTCCTATCGGCGTTTCTAAAGATACCGGCTCTTGGCCTATTTTAAGTATCTCGCGAACTTTTTCTACAGGCATTTGCATTTCTACAGCCAATTCGTCAGGTGTGGGATCACGCCCCAATTCTTGCAACAATTGTCTGGATACTCTAATAAGCTTGTTTATAGTTTCTACCATATGAACAGGTATACGGATAGTTCTGGCTTGATCAGCAATGGCTCTGGTAATAGCTTGACGTATCCACCACGTAGCGTAGGTGCTGAATTTATATCCCTTGCGATAGTCAAATTTTTCTACAGCCTTAATAAGTCCAAGATTACCTTCCTGGATAAGATCTAAAAATAACATGCCACGTCCAACATATCGCTTGGCTATACTAACTACCAGCCGCAGATTAGCTTCTGCTAAACGACGTTTAGCTAGTTCGTCGCCCTCTTCCATGCGCTTTGCCAAATCAATCTCTTCATCAGCAGTTAGAAGAGGCACTTTTCCTATTTCTTTCAAATACATGCGTACATGGTCGTCTATATTTATTGCGCCTTCTACTGCCAGACTCATGTCTTTTTCAGCTTCTTCTTCAACTTCAATAGCTGCCAGCACATCGACGCCTTGACTTTCTAAATATTCGTAGACCTTGTCCATTTGGTCCGGGTCAAGGTCTATATCGCCTAAAAAGTTGACTATTTCTTTATGGTCCAGTAGATTTTTTTTCTTTTTGCCAAGGTCTACCAATTCCTTGAGGCGATTAATCAGCAGTGCGTCGTCTATGGATCTCAAGACATTCATTCCTCTCATTCGTTTTCTATTCTAACCATTCGTTATGGTTATATACTGTTTTTCAAGATTTCTTATGGCTTTACCCAGCGTATTTATAGCATTTAAGTCAATTTCATCATTTTTTTGTTCGATTTTTTCAATATTTTCGTTAAGCCAGGCTCGTTTTATTATTTTCCACATTTCATTTAAAGCCTTTTCCAAAGCAATTTTATCATCAAAACAAATACTATCTTTTAGCATTTCTGCTGTTTGTTGTTGCTCTTTCAAAGTTTCAAAATGAGCTATTATATCGGCCGGAGCTGACACAATATTTTTTTCGCCATTTTCATAGGCCATTTTAAGAAGTTTAGGAGCTACTCCGGTGCCCATTTCTTCAGGAGACAAGAATTCTTGCATCTTTCGGCTTAAATCAGGATATGCAAAGAGCATTGATAGTATCCCTTTTCGTGCTTCCAGTAATCCGCGTTCATTTTTATTTCCTTTTAAATTGTGCCTGAGGGTGGGTCTATCTCTTGGCGCAGGTTCTTGAGTAAAATGTGGTTTTCTCTGTTTGTCCACTTCTGCTTTTATAGCTTGGGATGCAATACCGGTAAATCTTGCTGTTTCTTGTATGTATGCATCTGCTTCTATAGCATTTTCAATATCTGCTAAAACTTTAGCCACTTCTTGGGTAAAAAGGATGCGTTGATCTGTATTTTGTATATCGTGTTCTTTAGATAACAAGTTTATGCGATAAGCTACGTGACTTTGAGCTTTATCTAACAATTGAGCAAAGTGGGCAGGGCTATATTTTTGCAAAAATTCGTCCGGGTCTTTTGTATCTTCTGTAACTTGCAGACATTTAACTTTAATTCCGGCATTTGTTAGCACAGGAATAGCTCGCAATACTGCTTGAGTTCCGGCTCTATCGCGGTCAAAAAGCAAAGTTACAGAGGTACAATTAATTCTTTTAAGTAATCGGCAATGATGGGGGGTTACTGCGGTACCAAGAACCCCGACTGTTTGAGGAAATCCGGCTTGATGGAGGCTTAATACGTCTAAATATCCTTCTACCATTATGATTTCACGATTTCTGGATTTACGTGCGGCGTGTATACCATATAGTTGACGGCTTTTATCAAATAGGGGTGTTTCCGGCGAGTTTAAATATTTGGGTTCTTTGTCATCCGTTACTCGCCCGCCAAATCCTACTACATGGCCGTCTATATCCATAATGGGAAACATTAGCCGCCCTCTAAATCGATCGTAATACCCTCCTTGTTTGTTCGGCTTTATCAAGCCGGACGCAACTAAATCTTCCGTGGTAAAATTATGATTTTGAAGATGTTTAAGCAGCTCATCCCAATTTGATAAAGAAAGGCCAAGGCCAAAACTTTTTCTGATTTTTGGATGAATTCTTCTGTTATCCAGATAAAGACGTGTGGAAATGGATTCTGATGAATCTGACTGCAAGGTATCATGATAAAAGCGAGCGGAAATCTTATGTATATCCCTTAAAATTTCCCGAGTACGCAATTGTTGCTTGGCAGCTTGGCTTTGTGCCGGGCTTTGGTTGTGTATAGGCAAAGTATAATGTATTCTATCAGCTAAAAATTTTAAAGCATCAACAAAGTCGTAATTTTCCAGCTGCATAATAAAGCTTATTACATTACCACCTGCCCCACAACCAAAACAGTAATACATTTGCATATCATTACTGACACTAAAAGATGGTGTTTTTTCATTGTGAAATGGGCATAATCCAAAAAACTTTCCACCTTTATTTCTTAAAGTTACATAGCCACCTACCACATCAACGATATCGTTGCCTGCCCGGACTTCTTCAATCACTTCTTGTGGATAGCGCATTTTACCACCTCTATATAAACTTTCGACACAAAAACTAATAACCCTTTTTTAAAAATTCATCCGAATGATAAACAGATACTTGGTATGTTATAATGGCAAAATTAAGATTTGTGAATGGAGGAAAACAAATGCGCATTTGTATACTTATGGGCAGTCTACGCCCAAATGGATAGGATGTACGGGCTTAATAAATTTTATGGCAGAACACCAAAAAATAGTCTTAATAAAGGTCAATCATATGCCTTGATCGCTACTTGTGGTTATGATTTAGATTATGGTGCCGACCTATTGGATGAAGCAATTCGTCGTTGGTGTACACATTCAAAATTATCTTACCTTAGTATATATGCTGTCCGGGATAAGAAGAGCCTGGTTTCGTTCCAAACTGATGATGCAATACAGGGCGTACGGCAGTTTGCACAATTACTCACTGCTTCGCGAAAATAACAAAAGTTCTTTTATTGCTTCATAGGTAGAGGCTTTATTAATTTGTACACGTAAGGTAGTTGCTCCCGGCATACCTTTAATATACCAGGATAAATGTTTTCGCATTTCAAGTATTCCAATATGTTCTCCTTTATGCTCAATAACCATGCGACTATGACGAAGAGCCATTTCTATTTTATCATGCAAGCTTGGTGGTGAAGCATTAGCGAGTATTTGGGCAAAAAGCCAGGGGTTCCCAAATGAACCTCTGGCTATCATTATGCCATCACATTTTGTATGAGCTAAAATATCTTTGGCAGCTTTAGGCGTAAAAATATCTCCATTTGCAATAACCGGGATTTTGACTGTTTCTTTAACGGCGGCTATAGCGTCCCAATCTGCTTTACCACTATAAAATTGTTCTCTGGTACGCCCATGAACTGTAATTGCTGCTGCACCGGACTCTTGTGCTATTTTAGCTATTTCTACTGCATTAGCATTTTGAGTAGTAAATCCTTTACGGATTTTTACTGTTACAGGTTTGGCAGTAGCGGTTACAACGGCCGAAATGATTTCGGCAACTCTCATGGGTTCTTTCATAAGCGCGCTTCCTTCACCATTTTTTACAATTTTGGGAGCGGGGCAGCCCATGTTTATGTCAATTATATCAAAACCATTGGGGCATAAATCCTCTAATTTACGAGCTGTATCTGCCAGAATATCAGGTTCTCGTCCAAAAAGTTGGATTGCCCAAGGACGTTCTTCTTCAGAGCTGTCCAGCAAATTTTTAAAATTATTATATTGAATACTTTTGCCACTCACCATTTCAGAATAGGTTAAACCACATCCCATTTCGCGGCATATTTGACGGAATGATTTATCCGATATACCGGCCAAAGGTGCCAAAAACACATTGTTTTTCAACTCTACTTGTCCAATTTTCAGCATTACAGCCCCCATTGACCACCTGTCCATCTGTATATACCTGATGGTACATATGGCCCATCTTCTATAAATCTTATATTGCCGCCAATAATGTTTACTGAAGGATCAAATCCTATTCCTATTAATCCGGCAAGATTTAAGTTTCCAGCTTCAATCATCATGGGCAATGCTATTAATCCATGTATATTAGCTATGCCACTATGAAATATTAACATATTTTGCTGTATAGTAAAAGCAGATGATGCCCCTAATCTAATCGTCATTGTATCAATAACAAATTCTCTTGATGCTCCAAAACCAACTCCTCCAATAGTTAATGGAAAGCTAACACCATGATATCCGGTTATAACAATGTTGTCACTATCAATTCTTACAATACTGCGATTTCCTTCAAAAATAAAATTTATTCTATGAAGGCCGGTACCCATTCTTGTGATGGTAACATCAGTATAGTTATCGTCTATTATGGTTATATACCATGATCGACTGATTAGGTCTGCTCTTGAAGAGAGGTATGCTTGAATATTACCTGATAAGAACAAATTGTTTGAAGGGTGGTCTTGTGTTGATCCCAGTTCTACAGAACCGGTTCCTGTTAGGGTCAAATCACCATTGCCAAATACATTTAAAATATACAGTCTGCTTATGCCATCATGGATAATGGTTTGATCTGCGTTTATTTCCCAATTGCCAAGGTCATAAGGGGCTTCGCCCTGTAGCCAAATTTCTGTTATGTACCGGCTATTGACCTGTATGCTATCTCCATTCTGTAAAAAATCCAGGTAGCTGGGAGGAATAAACAAAGTATCTAAAGTATCATGTTTAAATAGCAAACCATCTGATGAACATTGAATAAGAGTAAAACGTCCATTAATATCCGGACAGAAAGGCTCCGGTTCTGGAGTAGGCTCCGGTTCTGGAGTAGGTTCCGGGCTTGGGGTAGGCTCCGGGCTTGGGGTAGGTTCCGGGTTTGGAGTAGGTTCCGGGTTTGGAGTAGGTTCCGGGTTTGGAGTAGGTTCCGGGTTTGGAGTAGGTTCCGG
>WQVX01000107.1 GCA_009785615.1 Defluviitaleaceae bacterium
GGGTTTCACCCACACCCACAAACTTTTTGAAAAAAGTTTGAACAAAAACTTTATCTTAAAATCGCGCATTTGCGCGATTTTGGGAAGGGGTCAAGGAGATTTAATCCTTGTGGGAGTTTGAGGGTGAAACCACTCATGGTTTTAGACTAACAGAAAGGAATTAGAAATGAAAATGCGTATGGTAGTAATATTGTCTCTGCTTGTTGTTTTTACTTTACCATTTTCGACTAAAGTATATGCAGAAAACAATAACGAAGAACCAATGTATAGGGAACATGAAATTGATGAGTTAAACATTGATTATTATGATGCAAGAGTAGTAGCTGGTGTTCCAATTACACTAAACCCAAATGGAGGGAGTGTGAATCCAACAAGCATTAATAGAGTCGTAGGATCACGCTTTGACTTGGGTGCTCCATTGCCAATTCCTACTAGAACCGGTTGGAATTTTCGAGGATGGTATAGCACATCAGCTTCAATCGGAGGCACACGAGTAAATAATGACACAATTGTGCCCCAAACCGGTTTAAGAACTTTATTTGCCAGATGGAATAACTCAGGTCGCCATATAGATTTTTGGTGGCAGAGTACAACAATCCCAATGAGATCCTTTAATTTTAATGATCAATGGCAAACTCCTATGAATACTGCCATAGCTGATTGGAATAACAATACTTCTCGGGTTAGCTTTACAACCAACTCCACTTCAAACAACTTAGTTACTGCGGGGAGTCGTACTCATAATGATCTTGGAAGGTTTTATTTTCATCAGACATCGGGTACATCTCTCATTAGATTTGACATTGATTTAAACTCGCGCACGCTTTCATCCGGAAGAACCGGGACGGTTTTTACTAATTATGTTAGGAGCGTTTTCTCACATGAGTTAGGACATGTTGTTGGACTAAGAGATAATCCAACAGGCACCACAGTGAATGGTAGTCTTATGAATCATGGTAGAGATAGAAACAGCGTAACAAGGGCTTTAGCATTTGACATTGCTAGTGTCAATATGTTGTATTAGCCTTTGAAGGGAGTGTTAAAAATTGAAAAAACTTCTATTAATTTTTATAGCTACTTCTACTATGCTGACAGCAGCTTGCGGTAATGCTATTAATAACAATGGGACACAGGAAGAGCTAACTACCATATTTACGCTTGGTGACTATTATCTTCACTCTTCTGTAAGTAACTTGGCTTCAGAAGCAACAGATATAGTTATGGTAGAAGTCTTGGATGAAAGGACTGAATATATCAATATTTGGCTACCTCCTCAAAATGAGCTTGAAGATACCGGTGAAGGATTTCAAGAAATATATCGAATACACACCGTTAATCAGCTTAGAGTTCTTGAAGTTTTTGAAGGTAATAAAGAATTAGGAGACATCTTTGAGGTTAAGCAACTTGGCGGGCAAATGGGCAACATAGATTTTGTTAATTTAGACAAAGTTGCGCTTCCTATAGGTGATGAATTAATTTTATTCCTTTATTCTTTGGATATTGAAAATATGCCTTCTGTATTGGTAAATCCTACCCAAAGTGCATATCGTTTTATTGATGGAAGAGCGAGAGGCACCGGTTACGAACTTGAAAGTTTGAACACGTATAATGATTTAACATTAACGTTGGAGGATTTAATACAGATTTCGAATAAGTTCAGTAACTAATCCCAAAGATTTCAAATATTAACAAAATACTTGAAAACAGAAAGGATGAATCCGGTGAAATTTAAAAGAATCAAGGTATCTCTATTATCCTTGATTATGTTGGTTGGGCTGGTGACAGTCAGTATACCAATGACAACAGCCGTTGAAGGCTCTGCAAGCCCTCAATATGGTCATGTAAGAGGCGCGGCTTACATTAGTGCCGCTGATATCACAATGTTGAGGCGTTATCTGGCGTCATCTGACAGTAATGGGTTTATGGTGCAAAATCCTAATTTTAATAGGGATAATGCAGATGTGGACGGCAATGGTGTAATAGATGCTGCCGATGTGGAACGGTTAAGAGAATATCTTGCAGCAACCGACCCATCAACTGTAACACTTGGGCCACGTACAGAGCTTATAAGTGGTCGGCGTTATCCGCAGCTTTCCGATTTTCCATCGGGTACACGATTTATTGCGCTTACCTTTGATGACGGGCCAAACACTGAATATACTGTCCAAATATTAAATGAGTTGTCGCGGCTTGGTGCCAAAGCAACATTTTATGTAAATCCTGTTAGATTTAGCGAAGATACTTTGCCCGTTGTCCGTCGGATGATAGAAGAAGGGCATGATGTATGTAACCACGGTTGGGATCATACCAGTTTTGGTAATGACTTAACTACCGGGAGGCATACAACAAGGCAGGCTGCACGCGACGATGTTTTGCGGACTTCGCAAGCAATATTTGATGCAACCGGATACTGGCCTTGGTCTTTCCGTGCACCATTCTTTGAATGGGGTGGACAAAGTAATCTATTGTTAGGTCTCGACCGAGAGCTTAATATGGCATTTATTGATTCCGGGATGGATACAAATGACTGGATGGATACCAGAACTTCACGTGATATAGCTAATACTATTCTGAATAATCCTAACCCACGTGGGGGAATCGTTCTCATGCATGACTGCGGAGGAAGCAGACAACGCACAGTTGATGCTTTGGAAATGTTCATACCACAAATGCAGGCAAGAGGGTACGAATTTGTTACCGTTCGTGAGCTGTTTTTACTGCAAGATGTTATGCCCGAACTCTTCCAAGGCGTTAACGCATGGCCACGGGTTAACCAATGGGTGCCCACAAGACGCGGACAATGGGAACCGCCAATTCCTCTTTGGCCAAATAATCCTGATTGGTGGAACAGAGATTGGTGGACAAACAGCACTCCACCTTGGGAAAGAAACATACAACATTAAGTGTGAAAAATGTTAAATAAGGAGGAACAACACATGAAATCTATGAAACGTTTTGTTTCAATTATCATTGGCTTAGCGATGATTTTTACTATCATCACTCCGGCAACTCCAGTGCTTGCAAATGACGCTGTTGTTATTTCTGCTCGTCCTGTAGGTTCCGGCTTCGAGTTAAATGACCCGGTTACTGTAGAAATATATATCGAAAACCCGGCAGCAAGAAGTATTGGCTCCATTAGCTTTTTAGAATTCCATTTTGATTCTAATGTTTTGGAATGGGATTTGCCACCTAACGGTATTTCTGCATATAACAGAGGCTCTTCTTCCGGTTGGCCTTTTGCAGCAGGAAATATCTCAAATGCACAACAACTTACCCTTAATGCACCTGAACATATTTCTCAAAGCAGCGTGCGTTTTAGCTTTGACTCTGCACAAGATTTTAGAGGTTCCGGAGTATTGGTGACGCTTAATTTAAGAGTTAGAGCCAATGCGATTCTTGCTCCTACAACTGTAGATTTGGCTTGGACTACATCAAGCAACAGACCGGGCGCAGGTATGAATTGCTTCTATATGGCATCTCCTGTTAATACTGAATTGCGCTCCGGAACAATTAACATTAACGAGGCATTAGGCGCAAATGTTGGCGAGCAAAGCGGAACAATGATAGCAGGAATGGATGATTCAGTTACCTTCCCGGTTATAACAACACTTGTAGATGCCGGAGTTCAACCAATATCGGTACAAAATTTACCGGTTGGCGTAACTGCTCCTTGGGATATCACGATTTATCCGGATGGCACAGGTACACTTACTCTCACAGGATCTACAGAAAGCACTGCCGGCGAATTTGACTTAACTTTATCCATCGCAGGTACAACTTCACCATCGTTTACTTTAACAATAGTTGGAACCTCTGTATCCGTAGGAGAACAAAGCGGCTCATTAATAGAAGGTGTAGAAGGTACGGTCACATTCCCGGTAACAACTGAGAATCTTCCGGTCGGAACACATCCTATAATGGTGCAAAATCTTCCAATCGGTGCATTGGTTCAAGAAGATTTTATAACAATTAACAATGATGGTACAGGCACATTTACGCTTATTGCTACAGGCGATGTTGCTGCCGGAACTCATTCTGATTTGATCCTTAGTGTTGGAGATGTAACCTCATCACCATTTAGCTTAACTGTAAGAAGGTCAAGTATTTTGCCTCACGAACCACCTGTAAATATTCAGGCTGTTGGTACTAACGTAGCCGAGTGGTTTTCAGGAACGGGCACATTATCATGGCCTCAAGTTAACGATGCGTTAACACCGGTATCTCGTGGAGTCGGTCGTCATTATCTTGCATTTGACCGTACCCTACATTGGGCAACTACTGCCTCCTATGCGATAGTTACAATTACCGCTGATGGTATTACCGTAAGAGACGGATTTGCAACATGGTATGAAGGCCCTATAGATTATGTTGCCGGTGGCACAAATGCAAAACTATTAAGCTATCCTGACAGCACTAATCTTTATATTGCATGGGGTACTATCCCACCGGGATTTGTACAACTTGAAAATAACGAGCTTAGGTTCAATTAATTAGATTCAACTAAGTAGGTTCAATTAAGTTAGAACTAAACTAGTATATTAGAGACGACAGATCGGTGTCTACCCGGCATTCTTTGCAGGGAGGCACCGGTTTGTTGTAAGCATCAATTTCAAAAAAATACAATTTAGGGAAATTGGGTTAATAGATCTATGAAGAAATTTTTATCAATAGTAGCGATATCCCTGTTGCTCGTTTTAAGTACGGCTTGTGGAAATGAAACGGGTATATTAGCTATGGAAGATTCAAGTTATGTGAATACTATTGTTAGGTCGGCTGAATTTCCTATTTATGAAAGTATCGAACATTTAGCTGAAAATGCCACAGATATTTTAAGAGTAGAAATATTGGATGAAAGGGTAGAGGTAATAAATACTTGGATACCGCCTCAAAACGAGTATGAAGATACCGGAATGGATATGTCAGATGTATATTTTGTATTTACAGTACATCGCGTTAGAGTGCAAGAGGTGTTTCAAGGAAATGCTCAAGTAGGTGATATCATAGAAGTAATGCAGCATGGTGGTGAAACAGATGAAGTGCGTATTGTTTTCACGGATAAAGTTTCCTTTGAAGAAGGGGATGACTTAGTTTTATTTTTGCACTCTTGGATTAATATGGATGGGGTAGCGAGTCTGGCAAATCCACTGCAAAGTGCATATCGTTTTACAACAGCAAATGATGACGCAAGATTAAGAAACCTCAATGATGAACTTGAAAGTTTAAATAGTAAAAATGATTTAACGTTAACATTAAATGATTTATCTTGGATTTCTCAAGAGCGTTAACAGACCTGTCTACTAACCTCATTCTATTGCCGAATTTGCAACATAGTATGCCAAGACGACAGGCCGGTGTCTACCCGGCATTCTTTGCTTTGCAGGGAGGCACCGGCCTGTTGTTATTGTTAGTTTACTTCTTTGATTTTTCTAAAACATCTAATATAGCGTAAAAAGCAGGTTTGGCATTAAGCTCTTTATCAAACAGTAATGGATGACCCCAATCTCGCCAGCTTTGATTATCCACTTTTCCCCAGATGGAAACACGCTCTATATTATCCGCAAATTTTAAATAATAGCCAAATAACCCAGCATAAATTTTAGCTTGACGGTTCAAATCATCCTCGTCTAATGGAGCTTTTAACGTAGGGGGATGCTGTTCCGTCCCCTGTCCTCCTACAGTAATATCAAGTTCTGTTATGCTAAGCAAAGCCTTGGTAGCAATAAAACGTTCAATGGCCGGGCATACATTATCAAAGTTAGTAGGATCTTGGTCTAAATGATAATGGCTTTGCATACCGATGCCTTCAACGAGCATTCGGCCTGCGTAAACCTCACCTTTAGAAATTGCATCCTGATTATTTTCAAAATCGTTTGCCCAGCGTTCATTTAAATTTTCTACCATTTGCCCTATTGCATTTCGTTTTGCCGGTATCTCTTCGTTAAAATCGTTGTAATACAGTATAGAATGCGGAAAATAGCGACGGGCAAATACAAATGCATCGTAAATGTAATCGGATGGGTGTTCTCCGGCAGCTAAATCGCAGCCATTAGCGTAGGCCATATACCATGGAGAATTTTCACGCATTTGAGTTTTCCAGTCTCCTGCATTCCAATCATCTAAAGAACCGCCCCATGTACCCCCTTCCGATACAAAAGCTTCGTTTACTACATCCCAAGAATGGAAAGCATTTAGCAAGCCTCTATTTTTAAAATGCTCTGCAACAGTTTTGATATAAAATTCCATATTATCTTTGGCTTCTGCACGAGTTAAAGGCTTATCCGGCTCACTTAAATTCAGCCATGAGGGAGACTGTGAATGCCATACAAGAACATGACCAACCAAAGTCAATTTATTTTCTAAAGCCCAATCCACAATCGTATCTGCACTTTCAAAGTTAAAGTCAGAAGCACCGGGACGAGTAAATCCTGCCGGAGCAATTTTTTCCGGCTTATGCCAATTTTCAGCCGTAACAGCATTAAATTGATGTAAAAACATCTCACTAATATTACTCTGATCCATAACGGACGATATTGAATATATATTACCCAGTAAAAAGTGTTGCTTAAAAGCTTGTGCTAAAGAAGGCAACATCATTCATAAATCTTCCTTCCTTTTTCATCTGAAATTCCTGTTTTACGAAAGAAATAGCTGTTGACTACATCTCGCCACTCTTTTGCATTTTCTAATTGAGCATCCAGCCGTTTTTTGACCTGAACATAGGCTTCTTCCGGCATGTATTCTTTTAGAGAGTTCCAAGTTTTAATAAAGCTCTCCACGTCCTCCACACCTTCAAAGTGAGTGTCATAAATATATTGTAATAGAGTCCGGCCGCTTCTCAATTTATAGTCATATGGTAGCCTATGAAAAAATAATAACAAATTCTCCGGACATGTATCCTTATTTTCGTAAAGGTTTTGCACATATGGCTGGTATTGCATGGTATAACCTGTACCTTTTTGTGTTCGGTCTACCCCTATAGCAGTATTGTTTGCTCTATGATAGGTGCCCCATTTCATATATTCGTATCCGTCCACGCTTGGGCCGTAATGATGATTTATATTTACCATCCATCCAATGCCCAAAGGTGCGTTGTATTTTTCATAAACAAGCCGAGATTTTAGCATCATATCCAGTAATGGATTTAATATATTGGGTTCGTTGCCAAAAGTAAGAGCAATCCATTCTTTTGTGACTTGATCAGCAGTTAAAGAGGGGTTCCAGGCCAGGCGGCCAAAGGCATACAAATTAGCTTGTGCTAACAAATGACCTGTCCAATTGTCATCATTGCCTGTGTTGGACACTGCTACAATTGCTTTAACTTCTTGATTGATCAAATCCCTTGTATTTCTATTATCGGTTACAGGATGGTTTAATATTTCTTCCCATTGGGTAGATGTGGCATATAGGTCTATTTGCTGGCCTGTATATTCTTGAGCTATTTGCAATTCCAATCCTTGTTTGGTTTTGGACATTGCTCCAAGCAAAGGAGAATTAGGTTCGCGTACCTGAAAATCCATAGGGCCATGCTTAATTTGCACTATTACATTATCATCAAATTGCCCATCTAAGGGATAAAAATAATCGTAAGCAGCTTTTGGTCTATCGGTTTTTGTATCTCGCCAATCTTGCATACAGTTATATACAAAGCATCGCCAATAAATAGTGCCGCCAAAGGGCTTTAGAGCCTTTGCAATAACATTGGCACCCTCTGCTTGAGTACGTCCGATAGAAGCAGGGCCACTTCTGAATTCTGAGTCTGCTTTCATAAGAAATCCTGCTAAATCAGGTATATAGCGATATACTGTAGCGGCAGTTTCTTGCCACCATTTAGCTACTTTGTCATCCAATGGGTCTGCTGTTTTTATTCCTCCAAGTAATATTGGGCTTTCAAAATGAACAGCTATAATGAGTTTAATTCCAAAAGGGCGAAAGATATCTGCTATTTTTGCGACATCCGGCAATTTTTCCTCAGTAACAAGTTTTGCACTTTCAAGCGTAACATTCACATTATTGATACTGATTTGATTAATGCCTACACTAGACAACAATCTGGCGTAATCTCTCAAGCGGTCAGGGTCATAGCCAATTTGTCCGTTATCAAAGAAAAGAGATCGGCCACTATAGCCGCGTTCTACACTACCATCTATATTATCCCAATGGTTTAATATACGCATGGACACTGCCGGTTTTTCTGAAGCTGATATGCTTTCTATAGACTCACCTATGCGCAAGCGGAACAAAAAACCATATACTCCATATAAAAGACCCGTTTCGCATCCGGCTTCTATACGTAGATTCCCCGGAGAACCTTCTAAAGTATAAGACTCCGACGATAGTTCTTGTGAAAGAGCCAGAGTGACAGTTGTATCATTTTCCTTATCCCCAAGTTGGCTAAGTCCTCTTTTACATTCTTCAAGAGCAAAACAATCAATACCTGTCACTTTTGGTAAAAATTTAGATGGTTGAGACTTGATCCATGCCTGATATCCAAAACTACAGTTTTTACTCATTATTACTAACCCCTTTTTTATTATAGCGATCTAATATTGCTATAATTCAAATATTGAGTAGAGTATAGCTTTGATATTATAAAAAGAACATAGACTCAGCCAGGAAAATTTGTATTAATTAACTATAATATGAGAATCCAATACAAGCCGGATATAAGGACTTAAAATTACATTATTGTCAATTGCCGCTATAACATCATAAATGATATAATAGAATGGTTAGATAAAAATGTGAACTTCAGAAAAATTCAGGAGGAATTTCTAAATGGCAAAAAAGAAAGTAGCAATATTAACAGGTGGCGGCGATGCCCCGGGTTTAAATGCCGTAATATACTCTCTGGTACGTGCATGTAGTCCAAAGTATGATCTTATAGGTTATCGTTTTGGGTATCGAGGTTTATACGACAACGATTTTATCCCTTTAACATTAGAGACTACTTCAGGAATCTTGCATAAGGGAGGAACTATACTATTCAGTTCTAACAAAGATAATCTCTTTGATTATGCTGTAGAAGAAAACGGTGAAATTGTAAAAAAAGATGTGTCTGATATTGCAATAGCTAATATGAAAAAAGAAGGTGTAGATACCTTAGTAGTATTAGGCGGTGATGGTACTTTAACCAGTGCCCGAGATTTTGCCCGTAAGGGTGTAAATGTAATTGGTGTGCCTAAAACAATTGATAACGATTTGGCATCAACTGATATAACATTTGGCTTTGATACGGCTGTTAATGTAGTAGTAGAAAATTTAGGTCGTTTGCATACTACTGCTGAAAGTCACCATCGTGTAATGGTAGTAGAAGTTATGGGGCGTGCTTCGGGTTGGATCGCATTGCATTCCGGCATAGCAGGAAGTGCCGATGTTATTCTTATCCCGGAGATACCTTATTCCATAGACAAGGTAGTTGATAAAATTAAAGCCAGAGAAGCTGCCGGTAAACGTTTTACCATAATAGCAGTTACAGAAGGTGCAGCAGAAAAAGGTGGTCAGGCTGTGGTTGGGCGAGTTGTAGCAGACAGCCCTGATTCTATTCGTTTCAGTGGTATTGCTGCAAAGCTTGCTAACGATTTAGAACACCTTGTTGATAATGAAGTACGCCATTGTACTTTAGGCCATATTCAAAGAGGTGGGGATACATCACCGGCAGATCGTTTGCTTTCTGTTAGATATGGTGTAAAAGCAGCGGATATGATTGAAAATGAACAATTTGGCAACATGGTATGTCTTAGAAATGGAAAAATGGATTTTGAAAGCTTGGAAGTAGTGCTTGGCAGTTCAGCTACCGGAAGCGTGTCTACAGGCAACAGCAAAAGAGTTTGCCCTGATAGTGAAATGGTGACAGTTGCTAAAAGATTAGGTATTTCTTTTGGCGATTAAATCATAGCTTAACGTGAGTTCGACGGGTTTACACTTTGCAAATGCAGTAAATTCTAAGTAGACACTCAAATTTCGTCGAACTCACGTTTTTAAAATATTTTTGTGATTTTTATGCGGCGTAAAGCCGTTTTTTTTTGTTGGATTTCCGTGAAAGTGGTTCCTTACAGAAACGAAAGCGCAGCAAAATAAAGCACTAAAAGGCATAATTTTTTTAGCACAAAAAATCAAAATATATGAAAAAAACTCTTGAAAAATCCTGTAGAAGATGGTAGGATATAGTCGAAGTAGCTGATCAACTGATTTTTGAAGGGAAATTCATTTTGAAAATGTTGGCCGGCCGGTTCAATTTATGAAAGGTATTAGGTTTTAGAAGTTTAGTTTAAAAAAGTATCAAAGTTTAAAACTTTGGTGCAAAGTCCGCAATTCCTCCAGCAAGAAGAAAAGCGGAGTCTATAGGTGAGTAGAAATCATCCATAGACACAAGTTAAGCTTGCCAATGCACAAGGCTAGTTTACTACAAGTTTACCTGTTTTTCAATAGACATTTGGTAGATACTTTATTGTCTGCCTTAAAAATGTCTATGGTGGATTTGTTGTATTGCTATGCTTTGTGGATGGATGTAAGCTTAACTTCTGTGTGTGGATGATAGCGACGTGGATACGGTCGTTGCCATCCACATTTTTTTGTTCTTCCTACTAAATATCTTTTCGTCTTGAGCCTGCTGCATAATGAGTGGAAGCAGTAAAGTATTTATTTTTAAGCACGGTATACAGCAACACGGTAACTGGCACACGGCACCAAAACGAAACGGTTATGTGATCCCCCAAAACACATAACCTTTCAAAACCCTTTCTCAAAAAAATCATTACCTCTCCGCTCGGATGCTTGCTCAGCAGACGAGTGGAGGCACATACACTAATACTAACATTAGCAACAAACAGCAGGCTCAAGGCTGAAAAGGATTCAAAGTGAAAAGGCCGGCACGCCGGAAACATAGGTGTAGTTTCTAAAAAGTGAACAGGAGTTAAGCATGAGAAATGACAACGATTTAAATGTAATGATAGGCAGAAATGTTAACAAACTGCGTATTTCTCACAACATGAGCATTAAAGAATTGGCAGAGCTGATGGAATATTCTGAATCGGCTTTACGCTCAGTTGAA
>WQVX01000108.1 GCA_009785615.1 Defluviitaleaceae bacterium
CAATGTTATTATAGGTAGTGGCGGTGTCTGGATGTTCTACGCCCAACTTCTTTTCACGAATTCTCAAAGCCTTATAATTCCATTTCATGGCCTTTGGGTAATCTCCCTGATTTTTATACACCATTGCAATGTTATTATGGATAATGGCGATGTCTGAATGTTCTTTGCCTAACACTTTTTCACAGATAGCTGACGCCTTTTGATAGTATTCCAAAGCCTTAGAGTAATCCCCCTGTCCCTCATATGCAAACGCAATATCATTGAACAATGCACCAATTTCTTCTTTTTCAATATTGCAAATATAGCTCATCGTAGACTCAGCAATATTAAGGCGCACACGCACATCTATGTATATATCCGTAGCTTTTATGTACTCTTCGCCCGACATGTAACTTACGATCGTTTCAACATCCTCATATTGTATGCCTTCATCATTATATTGAAGCAGTACAGCTTCTTTTACTATCGGATGCATTTCATAACCCGTTTCTGATTTGGATAGCCAACCTAGTTTTAGCAGATCGCTTATATCATTAACATCACAATCAAGCCAATTTTCCACTTCAACAGGTAATTCAATACTTGGCATAAGTGCAAAATTTAGCAATATCCGTTTTTGCTCGTCACTTACTGAAACAAGGTCAAACAATACCTGCAAGTGTTTAGCAATAGTTTGAGAAACATCAGTATGGTCAGTTTCTATTTTTAGCTCAGGGTAAACTATCCCTTTTGCTTTTAAATCTGCTATATATTTTTCCAATGGATACCTGGGTGTGTTTGCTGCACGTGCCAGCAACTCAATGGAAAGCGTATGATTTTTTACAAGGTTTATAATCTCACGGACGTACACTTTTTGCTTTCTTGCTTCATCGTATTTGTAGTATTTGTAAAAAATATTAATACATTGCTCTTCCGATAAAATATCTATTGGGAATATCTCGAAACTGCCTATTTCATCCAATCTTGATGTCAATATTATATTTGCATGAAGCCGTTTAATAAAGTCAAGTCCATCATCATTAGATATGTTATCAATAAAAATGATAGTATCTTGCGTGGTGCCCAGTAAAAATTCTTTTATTTCTTCGTATCTGGCGTCGTTATCTTCAATATCTCTAAAAATCCTAAATGAAGTAAGTAGGCTTTCCTCTATGCTATGCTGGTACTCCACCCATGCTATATGTTTAAACTCATCTTTGACTTTATGATATAATGCTCTGGCAACGGTTGTTTTGCCAATGCCACCTAGCCCGTTAATAAGTGCAAGCTTGCGGTTTTGCTTAATTGCTTCGTGTAGTTCCTCTACTATGTCCTCCCGATGGATGAACTCCTTGCCTACCATTGGTGCCCCCGGAGTTAAATAATGCGGAAAACCAGAGGAGATTTCAGGAGATATTGGATTCGCAAATTCTGTTTTATATGAAGCTTTATCAATAGATCCATTATTTATAATAATTTGCCCGGTATTATTAGTTATATAGGAATTAGTGTTTCCTTTACCTTTATTTACATAGGAAATAGTATTTCCTTCTCCTTTGCCCTTATTAGAAAATATTTTTCCAATAAGAAGCCCCGCAGATGTCATAACTACACCTATCGCATTTGTGGCAATACCACTAAACAGCCATTCAACACTAGGTGCTGTTTCAACTATCCCATTAATTATGTCATTTAATTGCTGTAAGTCCATGGCTATATATCCCCGCTATTATTTGAAACCAATTCACTGTAATATTTGTCCATTATTATAGCAGGTTTTGTTGCAATTAGTAAATAATAAATTCTTAACTGTAAGCACTAACAATGTTTTTCGGCGCAAAAAATGTGCCCAATCGGTCTCATTTTGTCACCGATTGGGCACATTCGTCTTGTCGTTTTATCAGAATTTTGGAGCTGATTCCCTAAGAAATCCCATTATGCAGGTTTTAAAGCTGATTAACCTTAAAGCCAAACACACGTAAGCTTTGAACAAGCTCAGGTATTTGATTTCCTTGTATCAACAATGCATGGTGAGAACTTAGAGCATCCATAATTACATGCCCGTTGTTGTTAACATAATGCAACAGTGCCCCATTCCTGCAATCAGAGCCTGGATATTGGATGTAATTTACAATTTCACATTCAATTAAAGTAACTTGTTTCATATCTGAATGAAGCTTGGCTAAAGTAACAGGCCCTTCCGCCATGCGACAATCTACCATTATTGCATTATCATCCACAATTCCTAACACTTTTGGCCTAAGCATCCAATGAGTGCAAAAACTTTGAGGCGCAAGACCAAAATAGCCACAGTGTACACAAAGAGCATGATTGTCACCATTAGGTATGTTGGGGAAGCTGTCGATCTTTTCATGTTTAAGAGCCGCCATGCCCATTAAAAATGGATAGATATTTGTCATCATAATAGGCTTCCGGAGAATTGAATAGAAGATATACTTACTAACCAGTGTTAATGTATCACCTTCACACGCCCACAAGAGGTTGTCCTTTTCATAAAGCATATTCCAGGCCAAGCATGGGGTAGTATCACTATGAAAAGACTCGTTTAAACAATTAGCACCAACGCCTTTTATGCTGTCTAAACCACCAACTTCTGAAATTACTTCCTTGACGGCTATATAAATTTTTACGGCTTTTAAATAATCTGCCTCTGATACATTTTCCATTGGCACGTCCCAATTATTGCTGAGAGTTTTAGCCAATTCGTCATCTATAGATCCGGCTCGCTCGCATAGATCCTTGTAGCTCCTGTAAATCATCTTTAAACCAAAAGCCGTTTCCATTTGCTGAGTGCATTCTTTTTCCCACCAATAAAAACGTTTAAAAATACCGGCTTGCATACCTTCGCCGGGGTCATCTTGAAACATTAAAAAACGCATACCATTTTCCATATGCTTTTTACAATCTATTGCCCTAAAAATACATTTGGCAAGTTCAACATTATATGGAGAAAACACCGTTAATCCGGCATCCCTTAAAAAAGTGACAATCTCCCAGTCCCACATTTCTACTGTGCCAAACTCGCTTGTTAGGACTATAACAGGCAAAGTTATTTTTTGTAACGACTTCTTTTCCCCAAAGGCGGCACCCACAAGCTGAGGAAATACCACTACATCAGCACACTCAGGCAATTTTGCTCCCACAGGGCTTGGCGGAAGAAATTCCACCAAGTCCCCATAAAATTGCTCTAATACTTCACATTGGGTAGCCAATTCTTCTTTTTCCCGATCATTTATGCTTTCAAAATACAGGATAGCAGCTTTCATGACAACCTCTTTCTTAGATTTCTTACTTTATTTCTGACACTTTAACCAATCGGCCCTCTTTGTCTGAAAGAGTAGCGGCTTCCAAGACTTGCATAATTTTTACTCCATCCCAAAGATTAGGAGTAATTTTTTTGCCACCCGCCAAAGCTTCCAAAAAGTCTTTAATTGCGTGAACAAAAGTATGCTCATAACCGATAATATGTGCCGGAGGCCACCAAGCATCTATATATGGATGGCTTCCTAATGTAATAGGAATTGTACGGAATCCTTGTACAGGATCCGGGTCATCCATATTGTAATACTCCAGTTCATTCATACGCTCAAGGTTAAAAGCTATACTACCCTTGCTTCCATAAATTTCAAAGTAATTGTAATTTTTGCGTCCGCCTGCAAATCTGCTGGTATCAAACGAACCAAGCGCACCGTTTTCAAATTCTGTGTTCATAAAAGCAGCATCATCTATGGTAACTACGCCCATCTCAGAAGAATGAGCACTACCGGACGCAAATGTACCTGCGCCCTCGCCCGGAAGGGGGCGTTCTTTGATAAAAGTTTTCATCATTGCAGATACAGAAGCAATTTCGCCAACCAGAAATCTAGCTAGGTCTACAGAATGAGAATTTAAATCATAATGAGGGCCTGCTCCTGCCAATTCTTTTTGTAATTGCCAGATAAGCGGAAATTCAGGATCCATTATCCAATCTTGCAAATAAGCCCCGCGCCAATGATAAATTTGACCAATTTTGTTATCGTCAATTAGTTGTTTAGCAAAAGCAACAGCAGGTACACGTCGGTAGTTGTGGTTTAAATAGTGAAGAACTCCGGCCTTATCTGCGGCTTCTGCCATTTCTACAGCCTCAGCATACCTCATGGCAACTGGTTTTTCGCATATAATGTGTTTGCCGGCTTCTGCTGCTGCTACAGCCATTTCCTTATGCAGATGTGTAGGTGTACAAATGGCAATAACATCAATATCCTTGCTTTCAATTGCCTTACGCCAATCAGATTCTACCTGAATATATCCCCAGTTTGCAGCAAATTCTTTTGCCGACTCTGTATCTCTTGCACAAACCATTTTAAGCACAGGCTCGTAAGGCAAATCAAAAAAACGTGGTGCAGTGTGCCAAGCATTACTATGGGCTTTGCCCATAAACTTTGTGCCTATTATCGCCACATTAATTTTCTTTTTCATTATGCTACCCGCCCTTTACTTTAGCCAATTTTCTTTACAATATCACGAAGAGCTTTTACACTTATGCTTACTGCTTCATCTTCACAACCATACCAATCAGGATGAGGCTGGTCTACTTCAACAGCTAAGAAGCCCTGATAGTTAGCTTTCTTTAAAAGTTCTGCCAGCTTAAAGTTATCAATTAAACCTTGACCAACCGGTACCCCTGAGAAGAAGAACCAGTCTGTGGGCAGTGCTTTGGGGTTAACTGTCAAATCTTTTATATGAGTGGCAAATGTATACTTTGCCAATTTTTCCATACCTGCAACAGGATCATCCAATAAACGAAGGAAATTACCGGTATCAAAATTTATGCCGAAATTTGGATGGCCTACGCCCTCTATCATTTGCACCATTTCATCAGAAGTAAAGTCAACATGGTTTTCGTTTGCAATTTTGATACCATATTCGTCAGCGACTTTCATACATTCTTTAAATTGAGCAACAAGAGCATTAATTTGAGGCCCGTGAGGCTCATGACGGAACGTGAAGCTTGAGCCACATACACGCATTACATCTGCACCTATTAAATGGGCACGTTTTACACTGTCAAGCATATCTTTAAAAGCTTCCTCGTTTTGCCCACGTTCAAGACCATCAGGATGACCCCAAGCATAAACGCGGTCAAAACCATAAGCATCAAGCTTGCCCCTCAATTCTTTTAAATATCCTTCATCAAAACTTTCAAAGAAGCAAGATTCTAAAGAAACACCGTCAACTTCTAAGGCTTTTGCACGGTCAAGGAAATCATCCATGGTCATTTTCTTTTTAGGAGGTTCTTGTCCCGGGTACACCTCTCCAAAAAAACGATGGAAGCAATAACTGTCAATACCAATTTTCATCATAATCAATTTCCTTCTTTCTTTATAATAAGTGTTTACATAACCGACTTTAAAAATTTAAGTCCATTTTGAGCAAGAGCATCCTCAGACTCTGCCAAAGGCCGCCATAAAGAAACAGCCTTTGCAATTTCCGTAATTGCTGTTGTAAAAGATTCAATTATGACATATTTATTGTATCTTACATCTTTTAGACCAAAAACTATGTCTTGCCAAGGAAGATGATCCTCCCCCGGGGTGCCTCTATCATTAGCACTGGCATGAAAGTTAAATATCTTTTTATCTGCCTGTCTAAGTGCTGATCTTATATTTTTTTCTTCTATATTCATGTGGAAGGTATCTAACAAAAACCCTACATTGTCATAACCTATCATCTTAAAAAATTCTAATCCTTGTTCGACAGTATTTATAAAATCCGTCTCAAAGCGGTTGAGAGGTTCAACTGCTAGTTTAATGCCTTTTTGCTCGGCATAGTCTGCTACTGTTTTCATATTTTCAGCAGAACGTTGCCATTGTTTTTTTCGTTCATCCGGTGGAAGCAGCCTTGTTAGACCCACTGCGGAATACATTGGGCCTGAGACAAGAGGTGATCCAACTTGCTTTGCATAATCAATACATTTTTTTATATATTCTATGCCATTTTCACTGACGAGTGGGTTGTCAGAACTGATGTCTCTATCTGACCCAAAAGCACCACAAATCAATACTTCAATTTTTGCTTTTTGAGCTGCCTCCTTGATTGCAAGTGGATCTATGGTGTCAGGATTTTCTATACACACTTCAAGCACATCAAATCCCATTGTTTTAACCTTTTCAAACAAATCTAAGGTGTTGTTTGAAAAGGGTGAAACCCATATAAAAGTGCTTGCTCCAAATTTCATATATTCACGTCCCTTTAAAACTGTTTTTCCTTCTTAGAAGCGAGTTGTTGTAGTAATACAGCCAGTATCAAAATAGTACCTTGTATTGCACCTACCAAAAAGCTTGGCAATTGCATCAAGTTCATTAAGTTATTTATAACACCTATGATTAGAGTTCCAAAAACTGTACCCCATATACGGCCTCTGCCACCACTTATTGCAGTACCGCCAATGATAACCGCAGCAATTGCTTCCAGTTCATAAAAAGTACCGGATGAGGCAGAGTTCATACTTCCAATACGTGATGCTTCTACAAGAGCGGCAACGCCAACCAAGGCACCGGCTATCATGTATATATATGTCTTTACTCGTTTTACATTAACTGCGGAAAGATTAGCCGCCCTTTCGTTACTTCCAACAGCGTACATATGCCGCCCAAGGGCAGTTCTATTGCAGACAATTGTCATCAATACAGCTAAAGCCAACCAATAAATAACAGGAAGAGGAAGATAGCCGCCAAAAATACGTGTGCCGGAAAATGCTAAAAATCCACCAACGCCTAGTTCCGGGCTTCTGTCTATCATGATTCCGCCACCACGTGCATAATGCAATGATAGCGATCGAATAATGCGCATCATTCCCAGGGTGACAATAAAGTCCGGGATTCTAAATCGTGAAGCAAGTGTGCCATTGATTCCACCAACAACAACACCAACAGCAATTGCTGCCATAAAGCCCAAAAAGATGTTGCCCGTTGTATTCATAACCCACAAAGCAACCAAGCCGCAAGCGGCAGTAAGAGAACCAACAGAAAGGTCTATACCACCAATAATAATAATCATGGTCATACCTATTGCAATAATACCAATAATAGCGTTGTTAAGTAAAATGTTAACAATATTTCTGGTATTTAAAAAAGTATCACCCTGAATGAGTATTGCAATAATAACTAATGCAACTAATGTTACGAGAGCACTATTTTCCATTAACCATTGCCTATAGTTAAAATTTTTGAAATTGATACTTTTGATACTGTTCATATTTCATATCCTCCTAACTGAGTGCTGTTATTCAGCAATGCTTCCGCCTGTTGCAATCAGCATAATAGTTTCTTCATCCATCTCATCATGCAAAAGTTCATGCCGCACTTCTCCGTTAAACATAACATAAACTCGGTCGCAGGTTTTTTGAAGCTCCGGCACTTCGTTTGACAAAACAATGAAGCTGTACCCCTGTTCTGCCAAAGAAATAATTTGGCGGTAAATCTCCATCTTTGCCCCTACATCTACACCTTGAGTTGGGTTGTCCAAAATTAATACTTTTGGGTCAATACACAAAGCTTTAGATAATACAACCTTTTGCTGATTTCCTCCGGAAAGGGATGTAATCTTATTTTTTGTATCGCTTACTTTAATATTCAATTTTTTAACATACTGAGCTGTCAAACTGTTCTGTTTTTGTGGGCTTATAAGACCAAAGGAGGATATATCCTTCATAATAGGCAGTACAAGATTTTCTTTAATGCTCAAATCAGGAACAATACCGTTTTCTTTACGGTTTTTTGGTACGTACCCAATTTTATTTTTCTTTGCTGTGTTTGTATTATTCATTTTTACTGCTTGACCATTGACAACTATTTCGCCTTCATATGGGGCATTAGCTCCATATACTGAAGCAAAAAGTTCAGTCCGTCCATCACCTAAAAGGCCGGTTACACCAAGTATCTCGCCTTTACGTAAGTACATATTAATGTTTTTGTATTCTCTTTCCCTGGAAAGATTTTTAATTTCTAAAACAGTCTCGCCAAGTTCTCGTTCAGAGTAAATATCATCAGAAGAGACTTCGCGGCCTACCATATGGGTGCTTAAATCTCTTTCTGTTATCTCCGGCCCTACTTTGCCGGTGGCAACAACGTCGCCATCACGCAATATAGTATAGCTATCACAAATTTGAATTACCTCATTTAGTTTGTGAGATATAAAAATAATTGCAATGCCTTGTTCTTTTAGTGTCTGAATTACTTTAAAAATGCCTTCTATTTCAACATCAGTAAGTGATGCTGTTGGCTCGTCCATAATGATAACCTGTGCCTCTTTTAAAAGTGCGCGGGCAATCTCAGTAACTTGCTTATAGGATGGGTTTAACTCTCCCACAAGTGTATTTGGATGAATATTAACTCCCATTCGTGTTAATACTTCTTTTGACTTTGATTCCATTGTTTTTTTGTCAAGCAAAAAGCCTTTTTTAAGTTCACTACCCAAGTATAAATTTTCAAATATATTTAAATCATTCACCAATGAAAGTTCCTGGTGAATAAAACCTATTTTACCGGTGATAACTTTTTGATCTCGTAACTGGTCAATTTCTTTACCATCAATAATAATACTGCCTTCATCTTTTAGTACAACATTACCTAATATGTTCATTAGTGTTGATTTTCCGGCACCGTTTTCTCCTAAAAGGGCATGGATACTGCCTTTTTCAAGGGTAAAATTTACCCCTTTTAACACATAGTTTGCACCAAAGGATTTTTTAATTGCTTTCATTTCAACGGCTACGCTCATACCCTCACCTAGCTCTCCGTATTAATAAATAATATCATTAAGAAGCTGTCTAAATCAAAACTACGGGGCTTTGCCCAAGATTTTAATCTTTAGCAACAGCCCCTGATTATTAAATTAAGCTACCACAGTAAATTTGTTTACCATGGTGAACCCGGTGCTAAAAACTGCTCAACATTGTAACGGTCAATAATAGTTGGTGGAATTATGATAACGTTAGGGATTGGGAAGTCTTGGTCAAAATCAAAGTCTCTTCTGCCTTCATGTAAATATTCAATTGCTAAATCTACAGTATCAGCAATCATGCTGGCAGCAAAGGTTGCAGTCATCAAGAAAATGTCTTCTGATTCAAGGATCATGTTAAAGTACACTTGAGAACCACCGGAGCCATTGATAAAGCGAACATCGTCACGTCCTGATTCGCGTACAGCTTGTAACGCACCCATAGATAAACTGTCGTCAATAGTAAAGATAGCATCTATTTGCGGGTTAGCTGTTAACATATCTGTAGTTACGCGAAGCCCTTCTTCAATAGAAATAGCAGTGGCTGTCATTGTTACTTGCTGAATGTCAGGATATTCTGACATAACATCTTTGAATGCAGTAATACGTTCCACACTGGTAGAACCAACGGCAGGTACTTCTAAGTATGCAACAACGCCGGATCCGCCAATGCCTTCAGCAATTACTCTGGCACTTTCTCCGCCGATAAGTCGGTTACTGCCAAGAAGACGAAGAATAAAGTCAGCTTCAACATTACGGTTAAACACGAACAATGGGATGCCTGCATCTACAAGATTTTGTGCAGGAATCGAAAGCTCGTCTGAGTGTGGAAAAAGTACAACGCCGGAAACACCTTGGATAATAGCATCTTCAAGTTGTCCGGCTTGCTGAGCTACGCTTTCAGATTGCCAAACACGATAATTTCCAATACCTCGTTCACGTAATTCATCGCCCTTTTGATTGGCAAAGAATATAGTTGCGGCAATCCAACCATGAGCAGCAGCAGGTGCCAATACAACAAGGTCAATGTCTTCCAAAGCCATACCGGCAGTATCAGCGGGAGCAGGTGCTGAAGTATCTGCAGGGGGTGGTGTAGGGGTGGCGGCCGGTGGCGGGGTAGGTTGTTGTGTAGGTGCTGTAGGCGTTGCCGCCGGCCCTGCGCAAGCTGCAAACAAAGATGTTGCCAAGGCTAATGCCAAAATTTTCTTGCCAAATCTTTTTGTCATTTTCATTCTCCTTTTAATTACAATATTACTGACAGTATTATCATGTGACAGGAAAAAAATATCATACATTTTTACAATTGTCAAGTAATGGATTTGTAATATAATTAGTAAAAACTTACAAAGAAATTTAATGATTTTTCATTTAAAACACAAAAAGAATGCAGTGTTAATTTCTATAACCATTCACATTGAAAATTTCATTGGAATAGTGCATAATACAAGCTACTACCATTCATAGCAACCAGAATAAATGAGGTGAACGATGTATACTCCAACTGATTTGGAAAAAGCTAAAGAACGAATCAAAAGTGGTCGGGCAACTTTTGTTATAATGCACGCCGGCAATATAGTAGGTGAAGCAAATGGTATGGGAGTTAAACCTATTTTGCTTTTTTTGGAAAATGAGCCAACTTCTTTACAGGGTGCAGAAGTGGCGGATAAAATTGTAGGCAAAGCTGCCGCCATACTATCTGTGTTAGGCGGTGTTCAGTATGTATATGGAGAAAAAATGAGTGTATCCGGGCTTGATTATTTAGAAAATGCAGGAATTGTCACAAACTATGATGCATTAATTGAAAGTGTAAAAAATAGGGATGATACCGATGTGTGCCCTTTAGAAGCATGTGTTGCAGATATAGATGATCCCCAAGAAGGCTATGAAGCTATTAAAGAAACAATTTCTCGATTACATGCAAAATAATAGTTTCAAAACAAATGCGCGCAACCGATGACAAAGTGAGATCGGTTGCGCGCATTTGCTATATAGCAATTCCGATTGACATTAACATGTTTACGTGTTGATGCAAGTGGAAATTGCGCCCCCTTCATCGACA
>WQVX01000109.1 GCA_009785615.1 Defluviitaleaceae bacterium
ACCTCTGCCGTGGGGACGCCCCGCCATAAAATCGCCTTCATACAAAAGAATGTCATTATTAAAAAGCCTACCTGTTCCCTCAAATTCTCCATCTGCAAATTCACCAATGTAGACAAGCCTACCATTTTCTGCAAACAATTCCCCTTCTCCATGGAAGAGATTGTCACGAAATTCGCCTCGGTATCTCATAACACCGTTTCGGAAATACAATATTCCAAATCCATTGTATTGATTATTATCAAATTGCCCCCGATAGAGAAGCAAACCTCCCCACTCGGGTTTATATAAGAAGCCCTCGCCTCTGGCCGCGCCTTGCACAATCTCTCCGGCATAAACGATATCTCCATAGAAAGATTTAACAAACGCAAGCCCGGTAAATTCTCGTAGGGCAGTATCATTGAACATAAAATATTCTTCGATATGTATTTCTTCCACTGAAGGAGGTGATACTTGTATTGGAGTAGCTATCATTTGAAAATAGATAAACACCAATGCGCAAATTGCCAATACAATCAATGCTACCAATTTTTTGTAGATCATGAATCGGCCAAAAATAAAGTAATCAGAACGTTTAGAAGGCCGTAAATTAAACAGTGACCGTATTTGTCTATTGAGAGGCTGAATTAGCCTTGCAGATAAGATATTAAGATTAAATAACCGCTTTCCTCTTACCATTCGTAACCTAAAAGGTGCTGTTACTGCGGTTGTTAATCTTCTTAGTATAGCGAGAAGCGGATTCATACCTTATCTCCCATCCTAAACTCCAGTGGTAATTCTTTTATACATAGTTGACGATAATACTCTGCAAGCTTGTCATCTTTATTTTCATTACAAATTCTAATAAAAATGTTGTGTGCTCTAATATAATCGTTTTTATTTTGAGCAATCCTGAAAAGCTCAAGACCCATTTTGAAATCTTCATTAGTTTTTGCAAATTTGATTTTTACAGAATCGGAATTAGAAAACTCATAATAATCATAAAGCTTTAATTCTCGGTCTCTTACTTGAATCCAGCCTGCAAGACGATGTCTATACTCAGTAACCTTACTTAGGTGGTTGTATACTTCGTGACTAACAACTATACTGCTGCATTTTCGGCGCAAGTCGTAGCTCATTGCTAAAGCAGCATCAAAATCTCCGGAAATCATTGCCAAAATATATCGATTTTCATTACCACAAATCCTAAGCATTAGCTGAGCTTTATGAAGGAAGAAGGACAATCTCATGCCATCTCTGTCCAACCCGCCTTCTCGTTCAAAGACATTACGAACCATTTCTAAAGCATCATCACCATTTTCAGCCTTTAAAAGAACACGCAATTTGGTAAGATTTGCACCATCAGGTATAACAAACATATTACTTGTAGCTGAATTGTGTATGATTCTCAAAAAGTCATTTACTAGCTTCTCGTCCACTCCTGACCCGAAATTTTCATCTATTACAAGCTCTACTGACAATACAAAATATTCTTCATTTAATGTTCCATTACCTAATCTAACTTTATCTCGGTCTGTATTAAGTATTTCCATGAGACGATCAGGCACAAAACGGCGGTAGCTGGCCAAAATGCTTTCGATTTTCTTTTGAGCTATAATTAAATCCCTTTTCACATCGTTATACTTTTTGATGATGTGATGAAGTTCGTCATTGATTTTTTGATATTTTATATTATCTATCGGCCCTGTTTCTTTTTCTATATCCTTAACAAATTCGCTAAAATGGTTTAATGCCCAAATTGAAGCCAAACGCAAGAGATAAGCTGACAGCAGAATTGTAATAAATCCCATTGGTATAAGTTGCAATAAGAAAGCGTTTATCTGCCTATCAATTTCCCTTTGAAAAATCCCGGTTTCCAGCAAAAAGACTGATTCACCTCTAGCAGTTGCTACAGGAGTTATATAGATCCTGCGACTTCCTAAACTATCAGTTATAATTCCTTTTTGCTGCTCGGCCATTAAAGCCGTCCGCAAGAACATTTCTTCATTTTCTCTGCCTAAGTTCCGCATTCTTAACGGAAGGAAATACGGAAGCCTATTATCTATCCCGGTCAGTAACCGATTATTTTCGTAACCATAGAAAACACTTGATATATAAAGCCCAAGCCTCCCCATTGCCCCTCTTAAATCTTCAAGTTCTGAAGAGCCATACATTAGTGGCGTAGGATCCGTTACATCAAATTCATCGATAGAGGCAGCTAATAGAGTGCGGAGCAACTCACCGGCACTTTGAGCATGAATGTCTTGTGTTTCAATTAATACATTTCGATAATTGATATAAACTACAGTACCGGCTGATACAACCGCAATAGTTATAACAGGGATTCCAATACATAATACTTTTGTAACTAGCCGTTCTCTTTGTTTTATCCAAGTTATAGGGTTTATTCCCTCTAAAATAAGCCACAATGGCGGTACAAGTAAAAGCCAAAGAAACAATTGCAAGTTCCACCAAATTATAAAAATTGCTAAAATTATCAATATGCCCAGAGGTAGCAACAAACTTAGCCTATGGCCAAGCGGCATTTTAAACCTAAATTCTTGAGCAAGAAATATTAAAAGTGCCAACACTATAGAAACGACAATAGCTCCCAGGGCTGATCCTACAAATCTGACTAAAGTAAAAAACCTACTTTGCAAATCTGTAATATTTCGTATATTTTCTGCCGGCTCCTGACTATGATGAGATTCCACAGCAGGGATTGATGGGTTATCGGGTATTGTTAGTACCCGCCAGGCTATATTATCTGAGACACTTGACCATCTTTCAAAAATCACATCTCTATAATGAGCATGTCCTCTAACCGGATAAATTGCTAAAGTGTAAAGCTGTTGATGCTCTTCTGTCGGTGGAGGATATAGCAGAAACGCTTGTGGCTCATATTCTGCACTTACAAACAACCGACCTGTTTTTGACAAAAAAACTGTATTAACACCTACTGCTATAGCTTCAAAAACCGGTTCGTAAGTGGGTTGACCAAACATATCGCGGCCTGTAGCAGTGCTATATCTTCGCTCAGTTCTTATTAAGATATCACCGGAAATTAAAGCCGCTCTATCGTAGACCCTTCTAATAAGTCGAGTTCCATCCCTTGATACACCGGTAAGACTTATTTCCGAATCTGCACGGATATGCAAATATCTACTTATTTCAATATTGTCGTCTGTTACCATGTTCAATTCAACAGTGGTTACATTTCCAAGAAGTCTTTCAAAAAAACCACCTGTATATACAGAAAGAGCCATTCTTCCTTCTATAGGAATGCCTGTTGCAGGGTTTGCATATTGTTTGAGAATAAACAGGTTGCCTTCTTGGTCTACTGTCATATATGGTATTTGTATAGTTAAGCCTTGAACCTCACGGGGGATGGAAAAATACTGCAAGCTTTCTCCTCTTGAATTTAGAAGATGAAACTCTATGGTAACATTTTCTCTGTGGAGAGCCACCCATACATTTCCACTTCCCGCGTATGCCGAGGTCTCTAAAGTTTCTACGCCATCAATACTTCCAAAGCAGGATAAAAGTATGCTAAATATAAATATTAGAGACCCCAGGACTATAACCAATCTACTCATTCAATAATTTCTCCCAAGAAAACATCACCTATTTCAAGCAGTCCTATAAAATCATTATCTGCCACAACTGCCCGCATCCTTATTTGATAAATCAGATAAATCAACGTTACCAGAAGGGTTATAGTAAAAAACAATGTATAGGGGTTTTTTTTGACCCAATTTACAATAACTAATATAAAATCCCAAATCCGCATCAACGGAAATCGACGAGTTATAAGGCTATCCGGGAGTTCTTTTACAAAAGCTGCTATTTCACCTAATGAAGTAAATGCACCTCGATTAATTTCTTGAACCATAACACCAAGTTCGTGAGGCCCTCTTTTTGCGACTTCATTTCGATTGTTTTCGTATTTATATAAAAAATCACGAGCCAGGATATCAAATGTGCGCTCTGCTACTCTCTTATAGAAAATTCCGGCATTTTCTTCTATATGAGTGAAGTCCATAAAATAATTTATCGTAACTTGCCTATTAGCTATTAAATTTATATTTTCTTCTCTTAATAGTAATTGGGCAATATCTTCACCCATGCTTACAGTACTTTTAATCATAGCCAGAAGAAAATTGAGGGCAGCTTCTTTGCGCTCGGCAAAATCGGAAGCATACAGTTCTTCTTTATCGTACATAAGACTTTCGGGGTAATACTTAAACATCAGAAGGAGGGCATCTTTATAAGTTGCATTGCCTTTAAAATCCGGGTTGTTCTCAAACAACCCTTCAAGCGCCATGCGCTTTACAATTGTTTTTGCCGCTCCTTCTCCATAAATCGCTATTATTGTATAAAAATTACCTGTATCTTCTCTTACATCTTTAAACACACCCACATCATTCACTTGGTTATGGTGTACCGCCCTGACCATAATCAGTTCCATGTCCCAAGCCTGAATGTTTGTGTATTTCACCTTGTATTACCATCTTTTTCAATGTTTCTTGAAGTAGCAAAGATATAGATATGGTTATAGACATCCGGGGCGTCCATATCCTCTACTTTTATTACATAGGTATCTTCAACAATGTGCGCGGTATAATCACCGGTGACTTTATCCAGTGTTCCGCCTGCACTTTCATCAACTTTTCTGAACTGATAATTACCTTTGGATGTAATGTAATCATGTAAGTTAATTTTTTCACCAAGTCCTACCGTGATAGTACCGTGCTTAATTGTAATGTTTTTATCTTTAACCGCTGAAATAAGTTTTTCGCCTCTCATACGCACTGCAAACCAACGGATACGCAGTTTGTCGGATCTAAGCTGTTCTTTTGGATTTCTCCAGACAAGAAGGGCAAAAGCTCCTTTTTCAGGTATTACTTTTACAGTTGTTTTAATATCATCGTAAACACGACCTTCGCTTTCATCAGAAAACAATGTCATATCTCCAAAGTAAATTTCATTTTTTCTTTCGCTTTCAGAGCCGGATATACTCTCAACTCCAACATCTACATGCACCAAAGACTCTGTTCCCAAGGTATGAGAAATCAGATTGGTTTCGTATACGAAAGATTGATGAATAAAAATATTGCTTAAATCTATTTCATATTCTCCATAGGCTGTATCTTCCGGCAGTACTGTTCCTGTAGCAAACCAGTGAATGCGCAAAGGCTTGTCCAATGGTCGTCCTTCTTCAGACCTGATTGCAACAGTAAAGACCCCTTCATCTTGCAAAACTCTTACTCCGATGGAAAAACGATATCCTTTTTTCAAGTCAATCTTGTCACCCAGCAAGACGGCACCTGTTTCATCTTCAATACCGATATGTACCTTAACAGGCTTACCAGTTGCCAGCATGTAGGGGATTTTTCTTGAAATATATGTTTCATTTGCAGCAAAGTCGTGATTATTGATTAACATCTCTTCTATGCCGGTATATGTGTTGCTGTATTGAGGGATCTCATTAATTACGGCATATTCTGTTTTTGTTTCTTGATTTGTTTTTGTTATTGACCCTGATGATGAAGGGTAAAATTGTTCCAACTGCTGCAAGCTGCTTAAAGACCGCGTATTGCAAACAAATTGTCCAAATGGTGCAGGTGTCACCTTGTTTATTCCTATACGCGATTCACTGCGATACAGACCTATTTTGGCGATCCAAACCCAACCTTCACCATATTTTTGGTTGGCAGTTTCCTCTACCACATCTTGAAAATAACCTTTTAAATGTTGAGTAGCAACACTTCTATCCAGTGAGCGAATTGAAAATTCCTTATCTGCCACAGTTGATTTTTTTATTGACGGATCATTAGTTGATATTTCAATATCAAACGCTTTTCCTTTTAATTCTAAGTCACTGCTATTCCAAATATCGCTGTCTGTAAAAAAGGTATAACGACGCTCTGTACAATCTCCGGCTTTTATTTTTCCAAGATTCACATGTGTTATTTTTTCATTGTTTTCAGAATTTTTAAAATTTTTGATTGATAATCTGTAATTAATTTCATATTCTACGGAATCAGAGCCTTTGCAATCTACTTCTACCCATACAGCTATACCGCTACCTTTTTCAATAAACTTTGGGGCATATTGAGTTACAGTTATTTCCGGCGTATCGTAAAGAACCGTTGTTCTTACAAGTCCATCTAAAAAAGTATTTTTGTTTTGACGGACGTACTCGGACTTGTCCACAATAGTTAATTTATAACGTTCCCGTAACTTGTTGAACTTTCTATCTTCATTGTTGTCAAGTCCTGCAAAAGCCGTATCTTCTCTTTCTTCTTCATACGCTATACCAAGATATGCGGTATCACTTATCCCATCAAAAAGGGCAGCATAACCATTTAAAACCGGGAGATTGATGGTGATGCGTTCCGGCACTACAATTTCTCTGCCATATACATCAATTGCACAGCCGGCTTGAACAGAGAGAGCTTCTTCACCAATCAAGCCGCCGCTTCCTTCCATCTTTGCCACATTTAAGCCCGCTACAATACCGTCCCCATATAATAAACGGTTCATAAAGCGATGTTTGTTCACGAAGTAGCGTTGTTCTACTGTAAAATCGTTGGAGGTCAGCAACTTACCCTTATAGTAGTTGTTTCTCACAAAAGGAAAGTATCCTAGATTAGGCACAATACATCCTCTTCCTTCCAGCTTTTAGCTTTTAAATTAGCGGCGGCTCAACCACCTGCACATCCACGACTTTGAAGCCATTTGCGTTCAAGCTTGTACAAACCACCCTGTCTTAATTACACATCATTAAAATATATACATGCGTTTTAGGAAAGATAATTTTTTTATCCTTTAATATCCTTATCCGCAATTGAGCACTAAAACAATTATTTTTGCTAAATCCATTTAGTTGAATTGAATGAATGTACAATCAATTATTAATACATAAACTATATTGCATATATCAAAAACTATCAGTTGAATTTTACCATCAAACACATAAATATCAAGTATTTTCCTAAAAAATAATTGATGTTGATTCAAAATGATTAATCATTCTTTAATCATACATAAACAAGCATAATTTTATCAGTTATTAATCAGTTATTTTATGCTATTTGTTATTATATATCATCTGCCACGACATGTCAATTACTTCAACCCACAATTAGACGAAGTTTTTTCTCAAAATTTTAAGAAGCATTACATACTAAGGAAGGTATATGTAATGACCATTAATATATACCTATGGCACAGATCGCTTATGTACTCATGATATGCTTTTAAATATGATTGTATGAAAAAACTAATCACGGAAATAATTTCAAATAATTCCCTTTAAATTTCATTCACATAGTTGTTTGAAATGTTTGAGTTTTGAACATTTCAATAGCTTTCATGGGTGTTTTGTGAAATATATTTTGTTGTTTTTTCTTTTTGCAAAGTTTCAAAGTTTTTTGAGACTTTGAATACATATTACAATGATACACATAGGAACATTATTCAAACTATAACCATTGCGATGTTGATAGTCAATCGGTCTCATGTTGTTACTGATTGGAGCAAGAGTCCTGAAATTTAAGCTACCCTGCATTTATTGAATTTGCTATAATAGCAAGTGCGAGGTGAATGTATATGAATGAGATTATTAGATCGAAACAAAGCCGATGATAGACGATTTTATATTTAGTGCAAATGCTGTTTTGCCTATATTTTTGGTTATAGGTGCAGGATATCTTTTACGGCAAAAAGAATTTTTATCTCCAAAGACAATAGGTGAAATGAACAAGCTAATATTTGTCTTTGCTTTACCTGCACTCTTATTTAGAGATATCTATCAAGCGGATTTTGTTAATCTTTTTGACCCGGCTATGATATTATGGCTTTTAGCCATCATTATTACGAAGTTTATCTTGATATGGATATTTGCAGAAATATACTTGCGCAAAAAGACAGATCTTATAAGTGCTTTTGTGCAAGTTTCTTACCGTGCCAATTATGCTATCGTTGGCATTCCGTTGGTTTCAAATATCATGGATGGTAACGATACGGGACTGGCGGCTTTATCAGCCGCTTTTATAGTAACCACTTATAATATTTTGGCAGTAATTGTACTTACAACTAAAAACAAGCAAAACGGCGGTTTAAGTTTTGCGTTATTTAAGAGTATTTTTGTAGGCATATGTAAAAATCCTTCTATCTTAGGTATTGTATTTGGGGTAACATTAAATTTACTAAATATAGCTTTGCCACGGATAGCGTGGGAAAGTGTAAACTACTTTGCAATGTTAAGTACACCACTTGCCTTGCTGGCCGTTGGTGGATCAGTTCAAATTTCAGAAGTTAAGAGATATTTTAAGCCTACAGTAGTTGCATCCATTTTAAAAATTGTTGTATTGCCTCTTTTATTTGTGCCTATATCTGCATGGATGGGTTTTAGAGGTGAGCACCTTGTAGTGCTGTTTGTTCTACTGGCCAATCCTTCGGCCATAATTTGCTATGTAATGGCAGCAAGAATGAATGGCAACCCCTTTATATCCTCAGCAACTATTTTAGTAACTACTGCATTTGCTCCTGTTACAATAACATTAGGAGTATCTTTGCTAAGAATACTATCACTGATATAATTCAGAAGAAGTCTAAACAAGAAGGAGATTTTATGCCAACCTATGCTATTTTACAGAACCCCGGTCATAACCGTGTATATTTTAAATCCTCTCGTGCTTTGGCACAAATAGAGTTTAAGTTAGCAGGAGAAAAAATGACTGCCACACCAATAAATTTACGAGAAGAAATTATAGGAGCCGTCCCGTATCTTCTATTTGATATGGAATCTCAACTTATAGAAGAGGATATAGCTCTTTGTTCGAGGCTATCCTTTGTATATGCAATTTTTGAATGGAGTGGTAATGTTTTAATTCCTATAGAAAAAAAATCAAGTAATTATTTGGAAAGTGATGATATTACCACCATACTTAAATACAATGGTAAAACTAATGAACTTTTTACGCATATGTTATTAAACATTGCTGTTTTTAACACTAAATTTAATGTAAACGACAAACTTACTATATTAGATCCTTTATGTGGCAAGGGCACAACTTTATTTGATGGATTACTTGATGGCCACAATGTATGTGGTGTAGACATAGATGGAAAAATGATTCATGAGGCATATATTTTTTTGAAAAAATACTTAGAAACTGCCCGATATAAGCATTCTACTCACCAAGAGAGACAAGGGTTTAAAGACTATACAGCCATGCGATATCAAATTAAATTGTCACGCAGCAAGGCTGAAGAAGCTACTGATGTAGAGTTTGTTGCAGGTGATACACGAAATATAGGGGGATTGTATCGAAAAAATACTTTTAACATAATTGTTGGAGATTTGCCCTATGGAGTTCAGCATAAATCCGGTAGTTTTTTGCCAATATTAACAGAAGCTTTACCGGGTTGGTTTAAAGTTTTAAAGCCCGGTGGAGCAATGGTTCTTGCATGGAACCTTTTTTTAATAAGTAAAAAAGATATGGAATCAGCTCTTGAAAAAGCGGGCTTTAAATTAGTTATGCCTGCAAATGATGAATCTTTTGTCCATAGAGTGGATCAAGCCATCAAAAGAGATGTTATTATAGGTACAAAACCATGAGTAATCATTATTTTTCTTCAAAAGAACCGGATCAGTCTAATCCCCAAACTTATTTTTATAAATTTGGAGATACTATCTATGAATTTGTTACAGACATAGGAATTTTTTCTGTTGGAAAAATGGATCCTGCTACAGACATATTATTGCGCAATATCCCGCCCCTTCAAGGATCATTGCTGGATATGGGTTGCGGATGCGGTTGTATAGGAATCGTTTTAGCTAAAGAATATGATTTAGAATTAACCCAGGCAGATGTCAATCCGCGAGCAGTACGGCTTACTATAGAAAATGCTGCACGCAATGGTATAAATACCAATGTAGTGCAGTCAGATCTATTTAGTAAGATCACCGGACTTTATGATACCGTGGTGATAAATCCTCCCATACATGCAGGTAAAAATGTAATATTTTCCATGTATAAAGGAGCTTATGACTATTTAAAACCAGGTGGTTCATTGTATGTAGTGATCTTAAAAAAGCATGGTGCGGAAAGTACAATAAAGCAGTTTGAAGAATTGTTTGGAAGTTGCCATATTCTATATAAGAAAAAAGGATGTTATGTTTTGTCCGGTAGTAAGTGAACTGCTTTGCGAAAATAAATATGGATAAATAAAATTTCTTTAACATGCCATACTATAACTGTACTGTTTTTATATGAAATATTAAAATAGTACAAGCATCGCATGAAGGAGAGAACATTAATGAGATCAAGACCATTGGACTGGACAGCCCTTACACTGGTTATAGTAGGTGCAGTAAACTGGGGACTGATTGGTTTATTTAGATTTGACTTAATAGCTACTTTATTTGGTGGTATGGAGTCTGCAATAAGTCGTGTGATTTATGTAATAATAGGTTTAGCCGGTTTATATTGTTTAAGCTTATATATGAAAGTGGACGAAAGACAAGTAGATCACCATACCGAAAGAGTTTCATAACGCACACATAAGAAGCGAGCGAGCCTTAAAACTTATATGCGGGTAACATGAAAGCAAGAAAAAACGAAAGTATAGAAAACGCGAGTTGGACGAAGGAATGATCCGTCTAGCTCGCGTTTTTTGTATTATAGCAATTCCGATTGACATTAACACGTTTACGTATTGATGCAAGCGGAAATTGCGCCCCCTTCACCGACACGAAGCACGTTAGTGCGAAGTGGAGGTGCTATATCGGTTGCGCACTGTTGTTTTGCCAC
>WQVX01000110.1 GCA_009785615.1 Defluviitaleaceae bacterium
CCATGTCACCGGTAAATATTCTTTTATTACTTCCATCCCTATTGTCATCTTGTTTCTATTTTAACAGGTTTTCTTTCTCTTTTCTGCTTAATTGGACGCACATGGGGTGAAGCCCACGGTTTTACTATAACTTGAAATACGTAACCAACTGTTTAAGCATTTCGGCTTGAGAACTAAGTTCTTGCGATGCTGCGGCTGTTTCTTCTGAAATAGCCGAGTTGTGTTGTGTCACTTTTGAAATTTGCTCAAGCCCTTCGCTAATTTGCTCAATAGCTTCCGCTTGTTCTTTTGAAGCAATGGAAATGCTGTTTATAACCTCCAGTACTTCAGCAGCATCTTTAACAATGGTGTCTAAGGATTGTGATGTTGATTCTACAATGCTTGACCCGCTTTCTACCCGCTCAATGGAATCTTCAATAAGCACAGTGGTTTCTGTAACTGACTTCTGGCTACGTGCTGCAAGGCTTCGCACCTCGTCGGCTACAACGCTAAATCCTTTTCCTTGCTCGCCGGCTCTTGCAGCTTCAACCGAAGAATTAAGCGCAAGCAAATTAGTCTGGAAGGCGATTCCTTCAATGGCTTTAATAATCTTGGATATATTGTTAGACGATTCTTTTATCTGTGACATAGCTACCAGCATCTGCTGCATAGCCTCGTTGCCCTCTTGGGCGTTAACCGCAGACTTATTTGAAAGATTGCTTGCTTCGGTAGCATTATTGGCGTTTTGCTTCGTTTGTTGGTTGATAACACTAATAGCAGTACTAAGTTCTTCTATAGAACTAGCTTGCTCTTGCGCACTGCTTGCTAAATCTGCCGAACTTGTGGAAATTTGTTTTGAGCCGGACAGCACTTGATCAGATGCCACAAAAATTTTTGACATTGTTTTGTGCAAAGTATTATTTATATTGTTTACAGAGCGTTTGATTAAATCAAACGAGCCAACATATTCACGTTCAATTTCACTACGCAAGTCACCCGCTGACATTTTAGCCAGTGTTGTTTCTAACTCATTAATGTAGGAAGATATGTCCGTCAGAGCCTCGTTAAAAGAATTCATGATGTCCCCAAGCATACCATTAAAATCTTCTGCATTTGCACTAAGGCCATTGGCAACAAGCTTAGCGTCAATATCGTACATATCAAAATTACCCATTTTCATTTCTTTCAAGGCAATATCAATAATTTTTAGTGGCTCATCTACAGCTTTGGCTATATCATTAAGCCCTATCATAATCTTTTGCCAGTCACCATTGTATTTGTCTGCATCCGTTTTAAAATCCAAATTGCCTTTGACTGCTGCTGCTTCAATCATCCCGCCTATTTCATTGCTTACAGCTTTAAGGTTAGCGGTAATATTATCGACTGTTTGAGGTACAATTGCCCAGTCGCCCGGCCAATTTTCAGATCTCAATTTTATCGAAAAATCTCCATCGCCTATTTTGCCAAGTTCATTTACCATGTGTACAATGTTTTCTGTAGTTTGTGAAAGTATTTGGTTTACAAGTCCTATCGCTTCCTTAAAAGAATTCTGATATATTGGGTTATCAATCGCATAATATATATTACCAAGCATTATATACTCATTTTGTGCCCCGGTTAAATCGTTTACCATCGCTCTAATTACATCTACAAGATCGTAAACGTCAGAAGTCAACATACCTATTTCATCAGGGGTGATTTTTTCGCGGTCAATATTTATATTTACGTTCCCTTTTGCCACTTCCTTTATATTTTTAGCAAGGGTATCAAGTGGCTGTAATGTTTTGCGTATCAAAAAGTACATAATAGTAGAAACAACAGCAAGACCCAGTATTGTAATTAAAATTACATTACGAAACTGTGTAGCAGTGGAATTAAGGGTTTCTTCTCGTGAAACACCAATAAAAAGCATGGCATTGGGATTACCATCTGCACCGGGCAACGGAAAATAGTATGCAGTATAGGGAAGCAAATCAAATATATCTAATCTAAAGGACATATGCTGTCCACGCCCAATAACTGTATCAATTATATCTTGCCGTGCGCGTGTATTAATGGCTTGCTCGCCGGTATTGGGATGGATAAGCGTAGATGCAACAGAATAGCCATCACGATTAAAAATTGTAATATCAACAGCAAATGTATCTTTAAGGTTGTCTAAAAAATTGTTATGGCCTATTACAAAATTAGCAACAACAATACCCAAAAGTGTATTCCCATCCATAATAGGTGCAGTAGCACTCATCACCATATATGCTGTAGGTGTTGGAGTATATAGTGTTAAAAATTGCCCGTTTAATGCGGCTGCAATTGAGGCTGCGCCGCTAATATCATCCCCAAAAGAATCCCTCATATGAGAGCGCGATATAGTGACACCATCAACACTGCTTATAATAATTTCGTCAATTCCATAATGCTGCTTTCTCTCATTTGTAAATTGCCAGATTGCTTCCCTGTCTCCTTCTTGCATAAGCCTTACCAATTCTGCACTATCACCAATTGCGGAAACAGAAATATTTAGCAATCGCTCATGTGAGGCAAGATAAGCACTAACCGATTGAGTTGCTGCAATCATATTTCTATCTTCAATTTCTTCCATGTTAAGTCTTGTGGTTCTTGCTACATAAACAGTAACAAGCATCATCATTACATACATTACAAAGAGGACAGGAAAAGTTGTTCTGCTTTTAAATGTGTTAAATATCCGAAAAGTAATGCTGAATTTTCTGTCTGTTAATGCCAAATGCATAAACAGAAGGGACATCGCCGCACCCATAGATGTGGGGTTTATGTCTATTGGTAACACATTCATAGTATATAAGATATTACCGGACAGCAATAAAACAAGCGCAATAACAAATAATGCACCCGAAACATGGTCAGTTTCTGATTTTTTATTACTAAATCCACGTATCAATACAGCAATACTGGTAATAGCCATTAAAAAGGAGTAAACAGTGTGAACATAAAACCAAGCCCCTAAAGAATACTCAACAGCCCTGGGCCAAATAATAAGGCTTTCAGCATTTCGCATAAGCGAGTGTAGAGGTGAAGTAAGCGCAACCAAAGCGGTTATGGATGAGAGAATAAAAAGTAGACGAATAATCTTTTTTGAAACGTTGCTGTGTGACATAAACTGATATACGACCAATAAACACGCCGGGGGTGTAAAAGCCGCAAACAATAGCCCTAAGTTCCAGACATAATTATTAAGGTTGACATTGTTAATAAACAATATTGCAGTATCAGAAGCCAGCCAACCAAGAATACTGACACATAAGAACATAAACATAGAATTTTTCCGCGTTCTTATGTAATTTACGCGTGTTGCAATCAAAATTACAACAACGAGTAAAAACAATAATGTGTAAATGCCGCTGGCTATCATATTAATCATGAAAAATCAACCTCCGAATTTTTATAATTTCCATTAATTATCTTTTGTTTTTTTGTACTACGGCTGTTTCAGGTCAACAACCCTCATCTAAAGATTTTGGCTTGCTTAATTATGAAACAGCCGCACTACTTACATATCGCTTGTATTCTTATAATTTGAAAAACGCTACCAACTGCTGGAGCAATTCGGCTTGCGAACTAAGCTCCTCTGATGCCGCCGCAGTTTCTTCAGAAACCGCAGAATTGCTTTGTACTACAGTAGAAATTTGATTTAATCCCATGCTTATCTGTTCAATTGCTTCTGTTTGCTCGTTAGAAGCATTGGAGATATTGTTTATGATTTCTAATACCAATTTTGCACTGTTTAATATAGTGCTTAAAGATTCTGATGTTGTTAAAGCGATACCGGAACCTACTTCTACCCGTGATATTGCGGTTGCTATCATTTCCTCGGTTTCTTTTACAGCATCTTGACTTCTGGTAGCCAAGGTGCGTACTTCGTCAGCTACTACGCTAAATCCTTTGCCATGATCTCCGGCTCTTGCCGCTTCCACAGAGGCATTAAGGGAAAGCAAGTTAGTTTGAAAGGCGATGTCTTGGATTGTTTTAATAATCTGCGAGATATTATTTGACGACTCTCTAATATGATCCATGGCCTCTACCATTTGGTTCATAGCTTCGTTGCCCTCTTTAGCATTGGTGGTAGATTCGTTAGAAAGTTTATTAGCTTTGGAGGCATTATCAGCATTTAATTTTGTTTGTTGGCCAATTACGTGAATTGTAGCATTAAGTTCTTGTACGGAACTGGCTTGTTCTTGTGCGCCTGTTGCCAGATCAGAAGCACTGGTTGAAATTTGTTTAGCACCTGATAACACTTGGTCGGATGCTACAGAAATTTCCGACATTGTTTTATGAAGGGTGTTATTAATATTGTTTACAGAATATTTGATTAAATCAAACGATCCAACATATTCACGCTCAATTCTTTTACGTAAATTACCATCGGACATTTCAGCCAATATTTCTCCCAGTTCGTTAACATAGGAAGAAACGGCCGCTATAGTATCATCTAAATCAACAATGATATCTCTAAACGACCCATTATAGCTTGCTCCACTTGGATCAAGCCCCATAGAAGAAATTTTCTTATTAATTAAGTCTAAATTAAGATTGCCTTCTTTCAGCTCATTCATAGCTACCCCAACAACTTTAAGAGGAGCATCAACAGCCTCACCTATGCGGTTAAGGCCGGCCATAATGTCATGCCAATCACCTTTATATTTTTCTGCATCTGTTTTGGAGCTTAGGTCGCCTTTAACCGCTGATTCAATCATTCCGTTTACTTCGGTACTAACACCATTTAAGTTTGCAGTAACTGAGCGGAGTATCTGTGGCATGATTACTTTTTTACCGGGCATATCTCTTATGGGTACGTTAAAGTCGCCATCACCAATTTGGCTAATAATACCCAGTGCCCCCATAATATCATTCATTTGGTCATCAATGATAGCATGTACACCTTCTATCATTTCCCTAAAAGAATATTGATATTTGTTAACATTAACCCTGTATTCGTAATCTCCCACTACGTTAAATTCATGTGCCATTTTAGAAAAATCATTTACCATGGCTCTAATGACATCAATAAGCTCAAGCAGATCGCGGGTAAGGATACCGGTTTCATCACTACCAATATTAGATCTGTCTATGTTAACATTTAAATTGCCTTTAGTTACTTCTCCCAAGGCGGCCACAACTGAGCGTATTGGTTTTGATATCATGTTAGCGATATATAGTGCTATCAATATGCCTACAATTATTCCGATAACCGCAGCAACTATCATTGTCACTATTGCAGTGGTTCTCAGGAAGTCCACTTGCTCATTAATGTTATCAACAGTCTCTTGTGCTGCTACCATCAATCCATTAAAAAGGGAGGCTATTGTGGCATGTACTTCAGTCCCATGTATCAAAATTTGGGATATTTCTGCGGCATTACCGGGATTATACCTGGCAGTTTCAAACATAGGGTCTGCAACCTCATTTATATACCTATTGATTCGCCTTTCCAATTCGGCTGCAAAGTGGACGGCCTCGTCCCGTCTTTCTCCATAAAGGCGTGGGTCAGCATTTATGCTTTGTGAATATGCGTCAAATAAGATTCTTGTTCTGGTTCTAAACTCAACAAAATCACTATAAACTTGATACAATTCAGTTTCATTTCCTGCATGATGAGCCATCACCATTACAATGCGTCTTGCATCCATGATTTCTGTCGCCATATGGTTTAGAAGATCATATCTGTGCAAAGGATAGTTTTGTGCATATCTGGTATCTTGCGTGATTTGAAAAATAAAGAAGATTCCAAAAAATGCAATGATAGCTACAATGACCAATAGCAGGGAAAATCCCAGACTTAGCTTACCTCTTATTTTCATGTTTTTTAGCATGAGATAAAACTCCTTTTCAATAATATATATAGTTAAAAGGCACATAAAGCGGCTATCCCTACGTTTTAACATAGAGAGTAGCCGCTTCTTATAGCTTAAAAAAATGATTGCTTTTTAAAATCATAAAAAGCCGGAAAATATTTTTTTGTAATAAATTGGCATACAAATAAACACACTTGTCCTCCCCTCTGTTTTGTTCGTCATTATCTATTTTGGACTTTAAATTTTTCCCAATGTTATAAGCGAAATTCGATATCCAAAATTCCGGTATAGCTTCCACAAATTTTTGATCCATTTTTAACCCGGCCTTTATAAGAAGCTGTGAACATAGCTTCTAAGATGGTTTCGATAAGAGATTGTTGATTACGGTCTATAATTACAGCAAATATTATAGCACCTCCACTTCACACTAACGTGCTTCGTGTCAGTGAAGGGGGCGCAATTTCCGCTTGCATCAACACGTAAACGTGTTAATGTCAATCGGAATTGCTATATGTTTTCAAAAAGCCCCTTGAAATTTATGTTATTTATGTCAAAAGGGCACAAAAACTTGATCATTAAGATTAACAGATTTTTAAAATTTTTTCAAGGATATAAACATGGTTTTTTTGCGAAAAAAGGGAGCTGTTTTGTTTTTTTACAAGTCAGCCCCCAATTATTTTTATTGTACTATTTCTACCACAACTTTTTTATCATTATGAATAGCGGCCGCTTTTACCACAGTACGTATAGCTTTTGCAATACGGCCTTGCTTACCAATCACTTTACCCATATCTTCTGAGGCCACTCGCAGTTTTAATATAAGGGTATTATCTCGTACTTCCTCTTCTACCGAAACTGAATCAGGGGACTCTACAAGATTTTTAGCGATGATCAAAAGCACTTCTTTCAACAAAGACCCCTCCTGCCGTTAGAGCTACATTACACCGGCTTTTTTAAATAACGAACGTACTGTTTCAGTAGCTTGAGCACCATTTGCTAACCATTTTTTAGCCTCTTCTGTGTCAATACGCAGTACAGTTGGTTCTTTGGTAGGATCATATATGCCAAGCTCTGCCAAAGTTTTGCCATCTCTTGGAGTTCTGGCATCTGCTACTACCACTCTATAGAAAGGAGCTTTTTTAGCACCCATCCGCTTTAACCTGATTTTTACCATTTTTTCACCGCCTTTCAAAAGTTTATTATAAAAATTTATTATTAAAAGAAGGGAAAAGCCCCTTTTTTACCAATACCAAACTTGCCTTTTTTCTTTCCGGAGCCTCCGGCCATACCGGTAAACTGTTTCATCATTTTTTGCATTTCAGTAAACTGTTTAAGCAATCGGTTAACTTCTTGAATGGTGCGCCCGCTTCCGGCAGCAATACGTTTTTTGCGTGAACCATTTAAAATAGTAGGATTGCGGCGTTCTTCCGGTGTCATGGAGTAAATAATAGCTTCTACATGGGTTATAGCTTTTTCATCTACATCAGCTTCAGATATCTGAGCACCGCCCATTCCCGGGATCATACCCAAAATGTCCTTTATAGATCCCATTTTTTTGATTTGTTGCATTTGTTCTAAAAAATCTTCAAGATTGAAGGTGTTTTGGCGGATTTTTTGTTCCAGCTCTACGGCCTGTTTTTCGTCAAAAGCTTGCTGTGCCTTATCAATTAAAGAAAGAACATCACCCATGCCAAGGATACGTGAAGCCATACGATCAGGATAAAAAGGCTCCATATCTTCAAGTTTTTCTCCCATGCCTACAAATTTAACAGGTTTTCCTGTTACTGCACGCACAGATAAAACTGCACCACCACGGGTATCACTATCAAGTTTGCTAACTATTATTCCATCAATTCCAAGAGTTTCACTAAAAGATTCTGCTACATTAACAGCATCTTGCCCTGTCATGGCATCCACTACCAAAAGAATTTCTTGTGGACGCAATGCTTCCTTCATACGGCGCAGTTCGTCCATTAGATCTTCGTCTATATGAAGGCGACCGGCAGTATCAACTATAACTACATCATTATTATTAGCTATTGCATGATCCAAGCCGGCTTTTGCAATATCTGCCGGATCCTCTTTATCTCCCATAGTAAATACCGGGATATCATAAGTTTTACCAACTATTTGTAATTGTTTAATAGCAGCAGGACGGTAGATGTCACAAGCTACCAGCAAAGGACGCTTATTTTGCTTGCGTAAAATTCCGGCAATTTTGCCACAGCCGGTGGTTTTACCCGCTCCTTGAAGCCCAACCATCATATAAACAGTAGGAGGTTTAGAAGCAAAAGTTAACTTGCTTTGACTACCACCCATCATGTCTATCATTTCTTCATGTACCAGTTTTACAACTTGCTGTCCGGGGTTTAATCCTTCAAGAATATCCCCGCCTATGGCTTTTTCTGTAACATTATTTACAAATTTTTTAACAATTTTAAAATTGACATCAGCTTCCAGCAACGCTAACCTAACTTCGCGCATTGCATCTTTTACATCTTTTTCTGTAAGCTTGCCTTTGGATCGAAGCTGCTTAAAAACATTTTGTAATTTTTCTCCTAAATTTTCAAAAGCCATTTTTATCACCTACAATTTTCTACATCTCAGTTAATATTGCTTTTATCTTTTTCAATTGACAAATATCCGGGCATTCTTCTTTTATTAGTGAATCTATTATGTCATTTATATGGTTTAGCTGATCTTGCTGGTTATGCCAACTTTGGATAAAGCCTAGTTTTTCTTCATATTTACGTAGAATTTTTACCGTACGCTTTATTTGGTCTGCTACTGCTTGAGGAGTAATTTCCAAAGCTGTTCCTATTTCTGCCAACGAAAAATCTTCAAGAAAATGCAAAGTAAAGCAAGTGTTTTGCCGCTCTGTTAATAAAGAGCCGTAAAAGTCGTATAGCTGAGTGTATTCTTGTAATTTTTCTTTTAATTTAGGGGTTATTTCAATTTCGACTTTAGTCTCGTTTTGAATTTTCATTGAATTCATCCTTAAAGCATTTAAGCTTTATAAAGTATAAATGCCTAATGGCGAGTTGTCAAGTTTATGCAAATGCATCAAAAAAGACTTCTTGCATGGCTGGATAATGCCATATTTGCAAGAAGTCTTTTCATTCAATCGGTCTCATTTTGTTATAGCAATTCCGATTGACATTAACACGTTTATGTGTTGATGCAAGCGAAAATTGCGCCCCCTTCACTGACACGAAAGCACACTAGTGCGAAGTGGAGATGCTCACTCTACGGCCTACCCACGACGGCCGGTATATGATCTATTGGTGTCCGGTCGGTTATTGGGTTGTTATAAATGCTTATCCATCTCAAATTAACTAAATCAGCCAAAGGTGTTAAATCACTTATCTGATTGCTATCAAGAACCAGATGACCTAGATTTTCCAAATTGGATAATGGCGTTATATCATTTATCTGATTGTTACCAAGAACCAAAACATCTAAATTTAACAAACCGTTCAAAGGCGTTATATCGCTTATTTGATTGTTCTTCAAACGCAAACTTTCCAAATTAACTAAACCAGCCAATGGCGTTATATTGCTTATTTGGTTGTTCCTCAATTCCAAAATTCCCAAATTCACTAAATCAGCCAAAGGCGTTAAATCACTTATTTGATTGTTAGCCAAAAACCCTATATTTAAATTTATTAATCCTGTTAGTGGTGTTAAATCATTTATTTGGTTGCCATTCAATTCTAAAATTCCCAAATCAACCAAATCAGCCAAGGGTGTTAAATCGCTTATTTGATTATTGTTCAAAATTAGAAAGCTCAAATTTGTTAATCCCGTTAGTGGTGTTATATCGCTTATTTGATTATCATCAAGGACTAAAGACTGCAAATTTATTAATTTTGCCAGTGATCCTATGTCGCTGATTTTGTTGTCTGTCAAAAACAACCTTTCTAAATTCTCTAAACTCTCCAATGGCGTTAAATCACTAATCTCACTATGCCAAATCCCTAAAAGTTCTAGGTTTGTCAGACCTGATAATGGTGCTAAATCGCTAACGGGGCTACGCCTTAAACGCAAAACCTCCAAATTAGTCAAACCTGCCAACGGTGTTAAATCGCTAACCGGACTTCCTTCCAATGTTAAATGCACCAAATTTTCTAAACCTGCCAGGGGTGTTACGTCACTTGCAAGAGTGTTCACCAGCCATAATGTCTCCAAATTTACTAATCCCGCCAAAGGCGTTAAATCGCTAACCGGGTTTCCTATCAATCGAAGTTCTGTCAAATTAGTCAGACCGGCCAGCGGTGTTAAATCACTGATTGGGTTGTCACCCAAATGAAGTTCCGTTAAATTTGTCAAATATGCAAGTGGTGTTATATCGCTTATTTGATTAACCTCAAGCCATAAGACTCTCAAATTTGTCATATATCTCAATGACACAATATCTTCGTCTGTTAAATCGCTAAATCGTAAATCAAGTCTGGTAAAAGATGTGCAAGCTAGTCTATCGCCTATGGTTATGTGCGTAGAAGGCACAGGATTTACCAAGTTTTCTTGACCAATTATTGTAGTAGGTAAGCACGCTAATACTATAACCGTTGCCAGTAGTACAGTAATTTTTTTCATGTTCATAAACATTTCCTCCATTATAATAAGAATCTACGGTCTGCCCTCGACGGCTCGTATATGGTCTATTGGTGTCCGGTCGGTTATTGGGTTTTCGTACAAAGTCAGCCGGTACAAATTTGTTAATCCTATCAGCGGTGTTATATCGCTTATTTGGTTGTTGTTTAAAAACAAACGCTCCAAATGCAATAAAACGTTCAAAGGCATTATATCGCTTATCTCATTATGAGCAAGACCCAAAAATTTTAGATTTTTCAAATCAGCCAAAGGTGTTATATCGCTTATTTCATTGTGACCAAGATCCAAAAGAATTAGATTTTCCAAATAAGCCAAAGGTTTTATGTCGTTTATTTGGTTGTCACTCAGATGCAACCAAATCAAATTAGCTAAA
>WQVX01000111.1 GCA_009785615.1 Defluviitaleaceae bacterium
CACATGCCCACACACCCAAAAGAACAAAACAATTGTCCACAGAAACAGGTATAAAGTGAGTCAGGAGATGACTTTCCCATTCCAATTCCATAAGGGATCGTTTAGAAAAAATACCTAATCCCTTATCCTTACTATTTCCTCGCCAAACATAATAAGGATAGTGATTTAGAAGGCTATCAAAGCCCTTAACAATAGTTGGATCCTCACATTCCTGTATAACAAGTATATCCGAATTAAACTGCATAAGTTGCTTATACTTCACTCGAAACTTTCCACAGCAATTCCAACTAATAATTGTCACAAGCATCCCCACACTTTATAAACCATAATTCAAAAAGCAAACAGTTATTTAAATTACTATCGGCGCGGCCCACGACGATCTTCTATATCAACCATAATACGCTCGGTAAGAGCACTTGCAGCATTATATCCCATTTTCCGCTGACGATGATTAAGAGCCGCAGCTTCACAGATAATAGCCAAGTTGCGTCCGGGTCGGATAGGCACAGAATGACACGTTACCTTATTGCCCAACACATCCATATAATCATAGGTTAGTCCAATACGGTCATATTCCCGTTTGTCGTCCCACATTTCCAATTTAATAATTAAGTCTATAGACTGGGTTGCTCTAACAGATTCTACACCATACATACGTTGGACATCAATAATACCTATGCCACGCAGTTCTAAAAAGTATTGAATGTTTTTTGGGCAACTTCCCACCAAAGTTTCATGAGATACTCTTTTAATTTCTACAGCATCGTCAGCTACAAAGCGGTGCCCACGTTTTATCATTTCAAGAGCAGTTTCGCTCTTGCCTACACCACTGTCTCCAATTATTAAAACCCCTACCCCATAGACATCCAGCAACACCCCATGTATTTGAGTGCGTGGAGCCATTTGGGTTCTAAGCCAGCGAATTACTTCACCCATAAAGTCTGTAGTACTAGCTTCTGTTGAAAAAACCGGGACATCAAATTCTGTAGCATAGCTATCCATTTCCGGAAGCAAAGACATTCCACGACATATGACCATACACGGTATTTTATGAGCAAATATTTTACGCAAATTAACATGGCGAGAATCTTCCGGCAATCGTTGAAGATAGGTGTATTCAACTATTCCAACTATTTGAAGCCTGTCAGAATCAAAATAATCAAAGAAACCCGCAAATTGTAATGCCGGACGGTTAATTTCCGGGTGTGTAAGTAATTTGTCTTTTATATCTACCTGCTCTGTCAGTAACTGTAGATCAAACTCTTCCATCAAGGTTTTAAGCGAAACTAAATGAGCCATAACTGCTCCTTCACTAGTATAACTAAATTTTGGTTAGCCCGGTTACATTTATGTCTTTAGCTAAAGACACACTGTACCGGTCATCCCCATTTTTTACAATTACTTTACAATCTTCCCACAAACAGATATCCATCCGTTTAAGGCACGCTTTTTCTAAATATTTTAAAACATTTTCCACGTCTTTTTCCGTCATATCAACTTCGGGTTCTAGTGTAACATAAAGATTATTAGCACTAATGTTTGTATTTATTATAATACGCACCTGCCTAAAATCTTCCGGGTTATCTTCCGGATGGTATACATATTCCAGTAATTTTTCTTCATTTTTGGGCATCTTATCCACATCCCTTCAAATAACATCTCTTTACTAAAACTGCCATTTTGTTATAGTCGAACTATACTTCATTTAGAGGAAAATTTCAATAGAAGGATGCACAATCATTTTTTTCTGTTATACTGTCTATTATACTGTATAGCAAATATCCACGGCTTATACTAATTTAGCGTCTTATTTTCAACATTCTTAACCATAAACCAGTTTTGGATTAACAGTAAAATTACTAAAGGGGGGTGGTCAAAATTATAAATCTCATTCTAATATTGGCAATAATTCTTGTTTTATGGAACATCGCCACTTTTTCACTGTATGCTATAGATAAAGGCAGAGCTAAAGCAGGCAAATGGCGCATTAGCGAGGCAACCTTAATAACTGTTGCTTTTTTAATGGGTGGCATTGGGGCATTGTTGGGCATGAATGTGCTTAGGCATAAAACTAAGCATCTAAAATTTAAGGTGCTGGTACCATTAGCAGTAGTTCTAAATATTGGTGTTGTAGTTGCCTTATATTTTACAGGTATACTTACTTAAAAGTTGTACAGTTTCTTAAACAGCCCAAACTCCACAAAGAGGGGGCTGTTTTTTTTAAGGCTCAGAAGGAGGTAAAAGTGGAAAATAAGCAAATAGTAGAATGGAACATGTATGAAATGGAGTATACAGGTGGCAGAGTGGAATCAAGTTTTTCGCTTGTTCCATTTGAAGAAAAATACTATGAACAGTATGTTAATTTAATGGATGACTGTTATTATGAAATGCGAAAAGCATTAAATATCCGACCTTACGAAAAGCATAGTTATAGCCTTGATAAACCAATGGAATTAAAGAAAAACACTTTTATTCTGCCGGGTGATAATGATGAAATCATTGGTGCCGTTACAATTTCTGAAACTTATATCGGAACCGTAGCTGTCGGCAAAAAGTATCAACAGCAAGGTTATGGTCGAAAACTCACACAATTTGCAATCAGTTATATTCAAAACTGTGGAGATAAGACTGCAAAATTAGCCGTTGCAAAATGGAACAAAAATGCTATTGCACTATACAAATCGCTTGGCTTTGTGATTACAAAGGAATCAACTGTTGAAGGTGTCAACACAAAAAGTAAGGATGGTAGTTGGTCATTTGAATTTACAGAAACAAAAGGATTAGATATACAATGATGTGTTTGATGTATAATCAACCGGTGACAAAAGGAGACCGGTTGATTATAATATAACTCAGTATTTTTCACGTTATTATATATTTCAGAGGAGGATATTTTGGTGAAAAAATATCAAGATAAATCTTTAAGTGCCCAAGAAAGGGCCGAAGCCTTAGTTGCAGAAATGACATTGGAGGAAAAGGCTTCCCAGCTTAATTATAAAGCTGCTGCTATCCCGCGTTTGGATATTCCGTCATATAACTGGTGGAATGAAGGGTTGCATGGCTTGGCTCGAGCCGGCACAGCAACTATGTTTCCACAAGCTATTGCTTTGGCGGCTACTTTTGATGAAAAAACTCTCCACGATGTAGGCGAAATCACTTCTATAGAAACAAGGGCTAAATACAACATGTATTCCAAGCTTGAGGATAGGGATATTTATAAAGGGCTTACTTTGTGGTCGCCTAATATTAACATTTTTCGGGATCCTCGCTGGGGTAGAGGACATGAAACTTATGGTGAAGATACATTTTTAACCGGCAAGTTGGGTGTAGCCTTTGTTAAGGGCATACAAGGGGATGGCTCTGTTATGCGTGCAGCAGCATGTGCCAAGCACTACGCAGTACATTCCGGCCCGGAAGGATTGCGTCATTCTTTTGATGCAAAAGCTAGCATGAAGGACATGGAAGAAACTTATCTCCCACATTTTGAAGCCCTTGTAAAAGCGGGTGTTGAAGGTGTTATGGGTGCTTACAACCGCGTAAATTCAGAGGGGGCTTGCGCTTCAGATTTTTTGATGGGCAAACTTGATGAGTGGGGATTTGATGGCTACTTTGTATCTGATTATCGAGCTTTAGAGGATTTCCATACTAACCATGGATTAACAGGCGATGTGGTAGAGTCTGCCGCATTAGCTCTTAAAAAAGGTTGTCATGTTTGTGCAGGTTATGTTTATGAGCATGTGATGACTGCTTATGAAAAAAATCTTGTAACAGAAGAGGATATCACAAAAGCCGCGATTGCAGCTATGCGTACAAGAATCCGCTTAGGACTCTTTGATGATAAAACAGAATATGATGACATACCGTTTTCGGTGATCTCCTGTAAAGAGCATCATGAAAAATCCCTGGATGTTGCCCGTAAATCAATGGTATTACTTAAAAATAACGGAATATTGCCTTTGGATGCTAAAAAATATAAAACAATTGGAGTAATTGGGCCAAACGCAGACAGCCGTGATGCACTTATTGGAAATTATTTTGGTACTGCTGACAAGTATGTAACTTTCTTAGATGGTATTACAGAAGCATTTGACGGCAGAGTATATTATAGTTGGGGTTGTGGCTTGGTTAAAGCAAGCTATTCAGGATTGGCACTGCAAGATGGTGATCGTTATTCAGAGGCCGTGGGCACCGCAGAGCAATCTGATGTAGTAATACTCTGTGTAGGTTTAGATGCTAACTTAGAAGGCGAAGAAGGCGATGCTGGCAATGAGTTTGATTCCGGTGATAAATTTGATCTTAGATTGCCACAAAGCCAGCGCACTTTGATAGAGAAAGTATTAGCAGTGGGTAAACCTACAATTATTGTGATAGCTTCCGGCAGTTCGCTAAATGTGGAAGGTGATAAGGCTGATGCTATTATTCAAGCTTGGTATCCCGGTGCCAGAGGTGGGATAGCTTTAGCAGATATTTTATTTGGCAAGGTTTCTCCATCAGGTAAGCTTCCACTTACCTTCTACGAGGACAGTAATTTGTTACCTGCTTTTGATGATTATGCAACCGATGGACGAACATACCGTTTTATAGATTTGGATAAAGGAAATGTGCTGTATCCATTTGGATTTGGCCTTACTTATTCCAAGGTAGAATGCACAGATATTTCTTACAATCGTGGTGTAGCTAAAGTGAAAGTGAAAAATGCCGGAACTGTAGATACTGAAGATGTTGTGCAAATCTATATCAAAGATTGCAAATCAAAACATGCGGTTAAAAATCATAAACTTTGCGGCTTTGCCCGGGTGTACTTAAAAGCAGGCCGGGATATAACCGTAGAGATACCTATAGATTCAGATGCATTTACAATAGTTGACGATTCGGGTAAACGTTTCATAGATTCTGATAACTTTATACTGTTTGCCGGAACATCTCAACCGGATGTATTAAGCCAAAAATTAAGCGGAACCGGTTGTGTTAGTGTAGATGTAAAATTATAAAAATAAAGGTAGGCTTTCACAATTTATTGTCGTGAAAGCCTACCTTTATTTTGCACCCGCTAATTCAGTATCTCAAGAGTTTAATACAGCTTCCTATCTTTTCCCACCGTAACCACCGCCGCGAGTTCCGCCTCCACGAGTAAACCCACCGCCATAGCCACCACCACTTTTACCATACCCTCCTCCGCTACGAGGCTTAGGGGCTGAACCACCGCCGGAATATCCGGTTCCACCATATCCGCCGCCTCTTGTACCGCCTCCACGGAGGAAGCCACCACCTGAATTACCGGATCCACTTTGAGTTGTTCTGTTTGATGTGTTAGGTTGGCGGTGCCTTGAGCGTCCTAAAAGATAGCCTCCTAAAAGGCCACCGGCCATTCCACCTAAACCACCGCCTCTTCTTTGCGGCCTACCCCAAGCCCTTCTTCCCATTGAGCCGCCTCTCATCATACCGCCGCCAATTCTTCTGCGCCGCGGGGACATAAAAGAAAAAGCAATAAATATTATAATAACTACAAAAATTATTGTACCTAAATTGTCACCAAATCCCATATTTCTTTGGGGAGTAGCTTGAGTGGAAGCAGCAGCGGCAACAGGCTGTTGAGTATTTTGCTGTCCTCCGTCCTGAACCGGGCGAAATGAATCAAAAACACGCCCGGATAGCACATCAAATACATTACGTACTGCTATATCATAATTATTGGCATCAAAATGTGGTAAAAAATAAGCATTCATTACTTCAGACAAATAGCTGACACTCATATGCTGGCGTAATCCACGGCCTACAGTCACCCAATATTGTCTATCCCCTACAGACATTGTTACAAGTATGCCATTTTCTCTGTCTACATCACCTATACCCCAATGCTCAAATACCGCCGTAGTATAATCGGAAAGCTCCCAATTCATGGGAACAAAGTCCATTATCAAAAATCTTACTTCGCCACCTGTAAGTTGAAAAAGCTCTTCATTTCTTGTGACCAAATATTGTATTGTTGTTGAAGACAGCACTCCGGCCTGATCTAATACTGCATAGTTTTCCGGCTCATTTGGCAATACAGCTCCAAAAATGCTTGTTGGCAATAAAAGTGCCAAAGCTGTAAAAATTATTATAATTCGTTTAATCATCGATATCCCTCCTAATATAAATAATAGCTATTCAAAAATCGGCAATTGTCTATATCCTAAAACTCCATTATGTGTTAAAAACCCTAAACCACGTTGAGTTGCTAAATTAAATTCTATTGCAAATCTATTATAATCAGATTGACGTAAAACTAAATCTATATCACGAATACTGCTGATAAAGTTTTGCATGTACCTTGCATCGCCTTCGTCAAGATTTAAGGCATTGCTTGCATGAAGTAACGAATTGGCATTTATTGACAATATACTGCTATGAACAGCAAGCCCTTCACCAACCATATCAATAGCTTGCTGAGTTTCTTCTATATTTGCAGATACGTAAATAACTGCTTCATTGTCTCCACCATTATCAAGATATACAACCATCATATTATGAACCATTTGTAATTTATCATGTAAATCTTGCTCTATTTCGGCTCTAAACCCATCTATTACCTGAGAGCGCATACTGTTAAAGCTTAAATAGCTTCCTATGAACAAGCCGAATATCATTAATGCTATGGTAATTAACCAAGCAAATTTTCTATTTTGTAACATCCTATAACCTTTCCTGCTTCATTAAGTTTTGCAACACTACAATATCTGTTTCAATATCCAAAGCTTTATCACTGTATAAGTTATCCAGTTGATGAGCAAAAGCTTCTTCAAACTGAGACAGTGATTCTTTGGTTTTATTTAAACTGCTTTGGATATTTTCACCTTTTACTTTGTTGTTATCATGTTCTGCAAAGTGATCCAAAAATTTTAAAGCTGTAGGATAATAAAAATTCATAAAGGTATTAATTTTACGTACTTGGGTCGGATTTTTAGAGATATAGTCAAATATTTGCTTGCTAATATTCTGTAGATTTGTGATTTTGCTGCTTACTTCAGTATCCTGTATCATCTCTTTAAGATTTTCCAGTTGTTGAATATATTCTCTCCCTGTAGTCAGTACTTGATCCACATCTTTATCGCCGGATTGGTAAGGCATTTCTATCTCTACTACTGTCCCGGGAAAAAGTTTATTAAGAAAAATATAACAACAGATAGACAAAGCCAAAGCAATTATAAGGTCTGTAATCCTATACATAGGCAAAATTAGAGCATACAGAAAAAAAACAACCCCCATCCCATAAATAGGAATCACAGATTTTATACGTTTTTGCACACTTCTTTCAGTCATTTCAACCTCCCTCTTAAATTGAATACCTCACGATTAGCAATTCCACACCTAATTCTCCCCCCATCAAACCGGTTTTAATCCGAATATCTGTATCCTGGCAGTCTGATAAGGCTTCTAATAAACGTCTCTCCGTAAAATGTTTTCCCTGCCGCAGGCATTCCCGTACCATAAAATCACGCAAGCCCAAGGTGGCTACAATTTCCGGCTGCATCATGCGTTTTTCTGCACAAGCTTTGCATTGCAAAATCATTCTAAATTGCCGCGCCATCATTGTAAGTATCATCAAAGGCTGTTCTTTCATTGATAGCATATTGTGGTACTGTTTAAGTGCTTTTTCTGTTTGCCCATTGCAGAGTGCGCCAACCAGATCAAAGATACGAGCTTCCAGAGATTTTGTACACACATCTTGAATATCTTCCGGGGTTATTATAGTGCGATCTCCTACAAAGTCGCCTAATTTGTCTGCTTCGGCATATATAGAATCCATCCCTTTGGGAACCGTAGACAATAATAGCCGTGTCGTTTGTGGATGTATCTCCTTTTTCTTTTTTTTGAAGATATTTGTAACCCAACGAATTAAATCTGCTTCGCTTGGAATTTTACATTCTACGACACGCCCTTGCGTTGATATTTGTTTATATAAACGATTACGTTTATCAACTGCTGTTTCTATAAAAATCATGATGGTGGTTTCCGGGATCTCCGGCAAGTATTTAGTTAAGGCTTCTGTATCATCTTTACGTCCGGGGGCTAATAGCTGTGAATCTTTAATATAAACTAACCGCCATTCGCTTAAAAATGGTAATGTATTAGCAGCATCTATCGCTGCCTCTATTTCAAAATCTTTTCCTTCAAAAACAACCCGATTCATAATAGTATCCACCAGCAGTTGCTCCGTAAAAAGATTGGAATAATGGCGTACTAAATAAGGCTCTTCACCATATAAAAGATATACCTGCTTAAACTGGTTAATTTTGAAGTCATTTTTTAAGTCTTTCATTTTACAATCTCACCTCTATACGTCACCTGCCATAAAACCGGTTGTTCCTGTATCATAGTCAATATCAAATCTCCACTTCGTATGGCATCTCCTGCTTGAAGCCTGTATATGGGAATATTATTGCGCTCTGCCGCAACCCTCAAGCGCATACCCAAACCGGAATCAATATTAAGCCCAACCGGTATATACAATACTTTTACCCTGTTTGCCATAGCTAATTCTATCAAACCTGTTACTCGCTGTCGCGACATATTTGTAACAAAAGCCCCATCTGCTTGAACTACTCCCCTATGATCCAAATATGGCATTAGCACCATATGCCCTGTATTCATTCCCAGAAGCCTGTTATTTCCGCCTCCATCTATTACAAAGGTATGTCCTCCTCTGCGTATCACATAACCGGTAACTTCTGTTCCATGTCCCATATCTAATGCTGTAATATTAAGTCTCTGTCGATCCATTGCTTCGAAAGCAATACTAGCTAATAGTATTGTAACAGAAAGTGCAAGTATTTTAACCCTATGTCGGAAAATTTCTCCAAAACCACTAAAAGTATAACCAAATACCAGCATAATTCCCATAGTTGCTAATGTTACCCAAAGACCCCGATTACCTGCTAACCACACTGCTCCCGGCAAGGATACAAACCATCTAATGACCGCCTCGTAAAACCGCAATAAAAAATATACTGCCCCGGCTAAAAATAATGCTGTGTTAATAGAAAATAGCCCTGTTATTCCGACAAGTAGCCCCACAATTAACAATAAAGTAACAGTAGGTGCAATTATCATATTTACTAAGATACTATAAGTGGAGACATAAGAAAAGTGATAAGCCAAAACCGGATATGTAGATACAGTAGCTACAATATTGTAAGCCAAAACGGCTCTAAATTTTTTATAAGGAGGCATACCCAATAGGGCTAAAGCTCGCTCTGTAGGAGCTGTAAGTAAGACTATCCCAAATACTGTTGCAAATGACAACTGAAATCCTATGCTAAACAAGTACAAAGGTTCGTATAGCAACAGCAAAATGCAAGCAAAAGATACAGAAGCAAGGGAATCGCGATCGCGATACAATACCCTGCCAAAAACAGCTACTCCGGCCATAGTAACCGCTCTTATTGTAGATATACCGGCACCGGTAAGTAATGCATACCCAATTATTAGGACTAATGCAATTAACCCTGCTTTTCGTTTATTAAAAACCAGCTCCAACACCAGACTAATAGACATCATTAATATTGATAGATGCAACCCGGAAACTACCAGTAGATGATAAATTCCTGCCGCACGATACATTTCCACTACTCTGTCATCCATATCAGGGCGTTCGCCCAATACCATTGACTTAATTAGCCTTGATTCTCTATAAGGAAGTACGGTATCGTATATTGTTGCAAGTCTGTTACGTAGTACATAGGTAGTTCGAGTTAAATTCATATGGACTTCAAAGCCTTCTGCTTCTCGTGCAAAAAATCTGCCGGAAATTCCGGTAGCACGCTGCACCATAAATTCATTATATCCGCCCGGATTGCGTGCCCAATCCAATGGATACAAATTTCCAAATAGCCGTACCCGTTGACCTATTTCAACCCTAAATGCCGGTGACAAGAAAGTCAGTATTTGAGATCCCGGCATAGCAAGAAGCTTACTATCAATATCGTTTAACCCATCACTTATACCATAAGGAGCCAATACTACTAATCGCTGCCAACCTGTACGAGTATAACGCATATCTTGAACAATACCGTAAAACTCCAAATTTTCGCCGGGCAATATATTTTCATTAAATCTTTGCTGAATGCCAAAAGCTCCAGCAGCGGCAAGCAGAATGCATAAAAAAACAGGAGGATATTTCATCCATTTATACAGAAAAACGCAGGCCAGCGATGCAAGTATTATAAAAAAGGCAATACCCGGAAGGTATCGCCCCCACAAAATCCCGGCTAACAAAAATAATAATGCCCAAACAATTGGCCTTTTTATAGCAAGTTCACCCCTGCTTTTTCATTTTTCAGCACTAAAATATATTGAAATTTAGAAATTTAGCGAAGTTTATGCTAATTATCCAAATAATAGGTATTATACTCTGTTTCTGCTTGTAATACAATAAACGTGCAAAAAAAGCACGGAAATCAATTTTCAAATTAGGGATTAAAAGAAAAGAGGAATTAAATTATCATGGGTCAATTCGGGAATGTCTTAAAACAGTAGAGGTAGCCAAGCAACATAATTGAAAAACCAAAAATTGATAACGAGTCCAACAATCACCCTGTGCATTAAGTGAGATTTAGAAAAGCGAATCCCTTTTCTGACTAAGCGACTGCACCAAGTTCTGAGCGAAATATGTTTGTTTTCAATCCGTTGAGTGTTAGTTTTGCCAACTATAAC
>WQVX01000112.1 GCA_009785615.1 Defluviitaleaceae bacterium
CCATGTCACCGGTAAATATTCTTTTATTACTTCCATCCCTATTGTCATCTTGTTTCTATTTTAACAGGTTTTCTTTCTCTTTTCTGCTTAATTGGACGCACATGGGGTGAAGCCCACGGTTTTGGTTTTCACCTTCAAACAATCGTACAATAACATATGTACCCTCTGCAATATCGCTAGGTATACTATTTAAATATTTATTGTCTCTGTACATGTAAGTAATGTAATTTCCGTTAATGTCTTTATATTTGTGCATGTCAGCATATCTTTCAGACAAATGTAATGATTTTGGTGTTGTACAAAATCCATAGGCAAGCTTTATACCTTGTGAAATTGCTTGATCCATCGAGGTATTCAAAAGTTTTTTGTAAATTTCCCGGCGGTTATGCTCGGCTCTCAACCCAATCATATATAAATTTAGTGATTCTCCATAGTGAAGCTTCTCTCCATATTGTTTTTCATAATCTCCCATAAAACGTTCGCTCACATCACTCAAAACATAGCCAATCAAATCCATCCCCGAAATGTCATCGGACTTATCTTTATCTGCGTTGGCCTCAAGTATATTTAAATCGCCAACAATTGCCCCAACAACTGTGTTGTTATCTACGGCTATAAAACAATAACCTTGATCTGCCACAGAATATAGATAGTTTTCAATATAATCATGAAGTTCTTGAAAATCAATATCCAAACACCCTACCATAGGCTCTTGTACCCATTTTCCGGCAACATTCGTCCCTGCAAATGTAGTTGCTAAACAGTCGACTGCTTGAGCAAAGTATTCATGATTTTTTGTTAAAGTTTCGTACCTTAGCATATTGTTCATTTTTCGCTTCCTCCTCTTATATTTAATGTAAAAAATGCTAGTTGAATTATAAATTCAATGGCCATAAAAACCAATGTTTTTATATCGCAAATTTTGACAAATTACATGCATAAAATCAACTTTATGTCAAGATGTTGTATGTACAAAAGAACACAATTTCTAAAAATTGTGTTCATACAAAAAAAGCGAGCCTTTTTCAGACTCGCTTTTTCTATAGGGATGTTGCTAAATTTACATCATAGGACTGCTTTGGTTAGCCATAGCACGTTCTTGTGCCTCAATCATTTTTTTAACCATATAGCCACCAACATAACCGGCTTGAGCAGAAGTTAAATCTCCGTTATATCCTTGCTTCAAAGGTACACCAATTTCATTTGCTACTTCATATTTAAACTGATTTAACGCTTCTCTAGCTTGTGGTACTGCTGTTTTATTATTTGAATTGGTACTTGAATTATTAGTCATTATAATTTCCTCCTGTTTTATCAATAACAGAATTGTGCATTCACCATTCCGTTACAAGTCTATTATTGCCCTTGTGCAGGGTTTTATAATGGGAATTTTTATATAGCAATTCCGATTGACATTTAACACGTTTACGTGTTGATGCAAGCGGAAATTGCGCCCCCTTCACCGACACGAAGTACGTTAGTGCGAAGTGGAGGTAGCTATAACGACTTTTTTCAAATTTTATGAAACAAAAACCCTACCATGTGGATTGGTGATGTTTAGCCTATCAGAATCAGCAATAACATTATGTATATTGATATTGCTATGACTGTTTTCGATGTCCAGTTGTCCACTTATTATAATATTAGATAAGATAATGGCTCCGTGGGTGTTTCTCACAGAAAGGTTTTGTGACAAAAAAGTATTTTCATCATCAGAGCCTGTCAAGGCTATATGGTTATGGCGGCCTGATATTGTTACATATTCAAAGATTGCTTCAAAGTGCGAGTGAGGCACATATATGGAAAAAGTTTGATGATTTCCGGTGACGTTAAGAATGCCCCTAGATCTGTTTAAATCATAGTTAATGGACTGAGGGCTTCTAATTAAAATAACCTCACTATCCTCGTTGTGAATGACAAACTGAATGCTGCTGTGGCGAGTGTTAACATATAAGCGGTCAACATCAGCTATCGGTATGCGCAAGCTACCGGCAAGCCCTACACTGTCAATCACTGATAAATGTGGAAGCTCTTCTAATATGGAAAGTGCTTCTTCCTCAGCATTTTCAACAGCAATAACCGAAATGGTTTCTGTAACAACTGCTGTATCGTTTTCAAGTGCCATAACTATTTGCACAGAAGTATGCCTCGCTGAGCCTCTATCACCGGATTGATGCCTACCTACAGATGTTGAAGCAAGTATCATTCCCAAAAATAAAACAATTATCACAGGAATAATAATTTTACGCTTTTTAGTCCTTCTGCGTTCTGGCGGAAAATAATGGGCATCGTAGCTTTCTGAACCTTCCGGTCTTGGGTTATTATCATTGGGTTCCATAAATTACTCCTCTCCTAATAATAAGAAGTCTATTGAATTTAGTAATGTAAATATATACGATCAACTCCCGGGAAAGTTTCCTAAGAAAATTTCTTAGGAATTTTCCTCTACATCACGCATAGCCATAATAGTCTCTTGGATTAATTCATCTAATTCCCAACCTAACATTTCAGCTCCCTGTCGGATAACATCACGAGAGCAGCCGGCAGCAAATTTTTTGTCCTTAAATTTCTTTTTTACACTGGAAAGTTCCAAGTCCATACAACTTTTGCCGGGGCGCATAAGAGCTGTTGCGCCAATTAAGCCCGTAAGTTCGTCTATGGCATATAATATCTTTTCCATAGTAGATTCCGGCTGATATGGAGACTCTGTTAGCCCCCATCCATGGCTTATAGCTGAACGTATAACAGATTCATCTATGTCATGCTCACGCAACAATTCTATGCCCTTGGTGCAATGCCGGTCGGGAAAGCGTTCAAAATCAATATCGTGCAGCATCCCTACTACTCTCCAAAACTCTTCATTTTCAGAGTCATGCTTTTTTGCAAAATAGCCCATAGAGCCTGATACAGCTTCACCATGCTTTAACAAATGAGGCTCATTTGTATATTGTTTCAGTAAATCTCTAGCCTGTTCTAACGTTGGAATATGTGCCATATTTTTTCTCCTCTTTCATTTTTTTGTATAAATCCACTCTGCATAAATTAAAAAGCCTTTGCCGCATAACCGACAAAGGCTTAAAAATGGGAGGTGAAGGATTTGAACCTTCGAAAGCATAGCTAACAGATTTACAGTCTGCCCCCTTTGGCCACTCGGGAAACCTCCCGCTAAAATCCGAAAAAATATCGGGGCGATAATACGCCGATTTGGAGCGGAGCCAAAATTTCCGGAAAACTGTATAGGATAATATCACATAATCCGTTCTTATGCAAGGGTATTTATAAAAAAATTTTAAAAAATTTAACCGGCTTTAAGTTCAAGACGTAAACGATCTGCAATTAACGCAATAAACTCGCTGTTTGTAGGCTTTCCTTTATGATTATTAATAGTGTATCCAAACATTTGATCTATTACATCAACTTTTCCTCTGCTCCAAGCCACCTCTATTGCATGGCGGATTGCTCTTTCTACTCTGCTGGGGGTGGTGTTGCATTTTTTTGCAATCGTAGGGTATAGCTCTTTTGTGATATAATTTAATACATCAATATTTTCTACAGCCATAATAATAGCTTCGCGCATATAATGATAACCGCGAATATGAGCCGGTACACCTATTTCATGGAGGATTCCTGTTACTTTAGTTTCTAAGTTAATAGACTTGTTTATAGCATCTTTTGCGCTTTGAGGTTGTGGATGGTTTAGCTGCTCTTTTAAATGGCGAAGGCGAGAAACCAGTGCTTCCAAATCAAAGGGCTTAGCTATGTAGTAATCAGCACCTAATTCCATAGCTTTTTGAGTGATCTTGTCTTGCGTAATTACGGATAGCACAATGCATATAGGGACATGATCCGGCTGTTGGCGCAAACTAAGCTTTTCCAGTACACCAAGACCATCTAACCGAGGCATAACTCCATCTATTATGGCGATGTCCGGCTTTGTGTCAACAATTTTGTTATAAGCATCAACACCATCATAAGCCACACCTATAATTTCCAGGTCATCATGTTTTTCAAGATAGTTGATTAAGGTATCACAAAATTCTTTATTGTCATCCGCCAATAAAATAGTAATCTTTCGCTCGTTCATAATAAAGTTCCTCCATTCTCAGCATGTTTTGCAATATCAGTAGTATAGAACTTGCAAAACACCACCCGGTGGGTGTCCGGGTATCTTCCCGATGCTAGGCGCATAAGTATTATAATAGCATTTGCGTAAACTATACAAAATTGGAAATAAAATCCATGAATGACATTATATGACGTTCTGCGGCTCTTTACAAGACCTGTTTCAACGCAATTTTTTTAATCGTTCGACAATTAACGGGGCATTTGGGTCGTAATTTAGAAAAAACTAGGGGGTAATATTATGCAAATAAAAAAAGCTTTTGTAATTGGAATGTTTGTAGGCATGGTAATAATGTTTGGAGTATATTTAGGGTTAAGCCCAATTAGGGCACGTATGCTATGGGGTGGAAATTTACCACCTGAGGCAAAAATATTAGAAATTTACTCTATATTAACAAATCATTCCATTGTTCCATTTGATAGGGACTCTCTTTTAAACGGCATGTATAGAGGTCTGCTTGAAGGCGTAGGGGATCCATACACCTATTATTTTAATAGAGAAGCACTTGCTGTTTTTATGGAGCGGACTGACGGAACTTATACAGGCATAGGTTTAGGAGTCACGGTTGACCCGGAAGATAATTTGATAACAGCAGTAAATGTTTTTGCCGGATCTCCGGCAGAAGAGGCCGGGCTTTTACCCGGTGATAAAATATTAGAGGTAGATGGTGTAAATGTTACTGATAAGCGTACAGAAGAAGTAACTGCTTTAATCAAAGGCCCCCCGGATACTCAAGTAAGACTTAGAATGTTGCGAGGAAATGACCCATTTAATATAATCATCACTCGCCGTCAAATAAACGTACCTACAGTAGCCCATCGCATGTTAGATAATAATATTGGTTATTTGCACATCTCCAGCTTTGACAGGATTACATATCAGCAGTTTGTTGAAGCCTATTTAGAATTGCGCAACCAAGGTATGCAAGGCATGATAATAGATCTTCGCAATAATCCGGGAGGTTTGCTTGATACTGTAGTAGATATTGGAAATTTGATGTTACCCGAGGGGCCAATTTTGCATGTGGAGAACAGTCAAGGCGAAAGGACATCACATATGTCTGAGGACAACAGACGTATTGATATGCCGTTGGTAGTATTGGTAAACAATAACAGTGCCAGTGCATCAGAAGTATTGACAGGTGCAGTACGTGATTATGGTGTTGGTACTATCGTAGGTCAACAAACCTTTGGAAAAGGTGTTGTTCAAACACTCTATTTATTATCTGACGGTAGTGCAGTAAAATTAACAATAGCACGGTACTATAGTCCCAAAGGTATTAGTATCCATGGTGAGGGAATTACACCTGACTATGTGGTAGAGGTAGATAGAGAAACGGCAATAATGTCCATTCGTTTACCACTTGAAGAAGATGTTCAGTTGCAAAAGGCAATTGAAATTATGTTAGGGAAAATATAATAGACAGCCAATAAGGTAATGAAACTTTATTTCTTGACATTGCCTAACTAAACGAGTATCCCCCAACTTTCCAACTTGGAAAATCGGGGGATTTTTCGTACTTTCATCAACTACCCTTAATCAAAGATCAGCCGGCTCTGAGCTATGGTTGCCTCTAGGACTTATTCTTTCAGCAGTTGGTGAAACATTGTTGCATGAATAAACTGCCGGAGCTGCCAGTAGAAAACCGCAAGCTGTTAAAATGCAAAGTACTCTTTTAAAAATACTTCCCTTCATAAATAAAACATCCCCTTCATAAAAAATTATAAATAATGCACATTTACTTTTCTGACCTAATTATAAAAAACGTATCTTTTGTTGAAACATGGCGTCTTATGAAATATTTTTGTTTCATGAAACGCTATGTTTCAATTCCATTGGTATGTATATCATGATGCTAATGAGGTGGAATTATACAACATAATTTAGGGCTTTGCAAGAAATTTTAGCCAATATTTTCCTAACAAAACCAATTATCTATCAAAAATCACAAGCTTAAAGACCTAATCTTTTGATCGTTCCACCATTTTAAGAAAATGTTATCTTAGAAGCTGCGTTGTTATCTATGAATATATCTCTTATATGAAAGGAGGACAGATCTAACAAAAAATCATCTCACTCACATTAAGAAATTGTCATAGCTTCTAAGAATAAGCCATAGGGAAAGGGGTGTTTTTTACTTTTTGTGATTTAGAAAGCATTTTTATATCATTATTAAATTTATCAATAGGGAGGATGGCTGACACTCACATGATGAGTCAGCCGAAAAAAAACATGAGAATTAAGAAAAAAATTGGCATGTTACTAGCAGTTGTTATGGCGTTTTCAATGATGCCGTTTAGTGCAGTAGCAGACACAATGGAGCCATATGCCGCTCCTCTTAGTACTACCACAGCTATGCGCCCATTCCCACAGGCGGGGCAAGACACCGGTATGATGGTAGAACTGTTTAACCCCGGAACGGCCGGTCAAAATGCCGCCAATATGGCGATATTACACCAGTTTGCAAGGCTTGTATCTCCTGACGAACATCCTACATTATCATGGAGCAACACTTTGCATCCTTCCACACTTTTTGCTACACACGGCACAAACAGCCTTTTTGTAGTAGATCCTGACCCGGCCACACGGAATGATCCTAATGCTTTCCGTATGGTAATGTTCCTTGATGCCGGTACCGGTGGCGCATCTGTGTCACAACATTCTTATAGGGTGACAGTATGTGAGGCAATGGGCTACGGTATGCTTATGCTGGTTAAACTTGCCGGCTCGGAAGACATAAACCTTGGCCCGGAATTTGGCAACAGAACCATGAGGCAACTTCTTCTTGAAGGGCTTCCTGCCGGATTGCGCAGTCAATTTAGTGCAAGCCCTAATGCCCCAAATGCAGTAACTTTTCAAACGTATTTTGATGCAATGTTTCGTTCACTTAGACACTTTCCAAGCTTTCCACGTTCTATAGCAAACGGCTACAGCACTTATGAAGCAGAACATATTGATGTCACAGATGTTTCATACAGAGCCGCTAACACTCCTTTGCCGGCAGGCTTTAGAGCTTCTTATCAAATGGCATGGTCAATCCATCATATGCCGGGCCAAAGCCGCTTCCAACGTGAAACATATGACGGTATAGACGGTACACCGGTTTCCGGCCCTTCTACTGCTACAGATGGCACAATGGACATGGCATATGCCTTAATCCTTGCCAACGAGCAATGGGGACATGCTCCGGTATGGTGCCCAACTACTTCAACCGGCAGAGTTTATTCCTATTTGGAATGGGCAAGAAGAATGGTTGGAGATATTTGGGAAGGTACTGTACATCATAGCCGTCACCTTGGTGTAGGCCCCGGTGTAGTTACAAATCCGGGTTATTTCTTAAAAATAGGTAACTGGGCAAACAGTAACGGTGGTTGGAATAATTCCGGTCATCTTACACGTCCATCCGACCATATGATTCAGCACATGAGAGCTTTTGCAGCAGTTGATCCCGGTAATGATTGGCAAAGAGTAATAGACGTAACCCATGACACTCATAGGTTAGTACGTCAAAACGCTAACGTACCGGGTAGGGCAGCAGGAGCAATGCCAAACACCGGTATATTGCCGGACTTCCTTCGTTGGAATGTCAGTTATACAGGCACTTCCGGTAATCAATGGATTATTCCGAGACAGGGTGCTTCTGCTCCTCCTTGGAGCCAAAGAACAGACGGCGAAAGATTTCACGAATTCCTTGTTGACGGCGCAATGCATCAAAATGCAAGCCGCGTACCTTGGAGATTAGGTGTTGATGTTCTTTTTGCAGGTACAAGACCTTACGAAGATATTACAACCCGTGCTTTAAATAATTGGCTTGCTCCATCACCACAAGGTCAAAATAATGCGGGTGGTCTTTGGATTAACCAATTTGGCGGCAATCCCAGCCATGGTGTACAAGGTCGTTGGCTTGATGGTACAGCAACCGCAAACACTGTATGGGATTACACAAGCACACATTTCCGTGGGCCAATGTTGGTTCCTGCGGCAATCTACGGCCCACAAGACTGGTTCAACACAGGTTGGGCAGCAGCAATTGATCCTTCTGTTATCCGTCCCGCTGCAATGTTCAATTACTATGGCGACTATATCAATATTCTTTCTATGATAGCAGCCAGTGGTAATGAATGGACACCGGTTGGTAATTCTGTAACTGTTAATGGTGGTACAACCGCTAATGGATTTAACTATGTAAGACGTGTTGTAGCCGGCGCAAGAGTGCCTTTACATGCCGCTGATCCAAACAACTTCTCAATGTGGGAAATTGAAGGTACAGATTTCTGGCCCGGTTACGGCCCAAATACTCCAAGCACCTTTATAGTAATGCCTGTTGGCAGAGATGTTGTAGCTCGTACCGGTGATGCCGGTGACACGTATGCTGTTAATATCCAAAACAGTCATGCCGGAGTATCCGGACAAGGCCGCTATGTTGCAGGTAATACAGTAACAATACGTGCCGGTGAAAGACCCGGTTATAGATTTGTTAGTTGGACAGTGGACGCCGGCAATGTACAACTTGCTAACCCTGAAAGTGCAACTACTACATTTGTTATGCCTTCGGGTGCTGTTGCTGTTACAGCAAACTGGGAACGTAGTGAAATTATTCCTACTCCAACACCTGATCCTATTAACCCACGCAACAGAGCCGTTGGCTTTGCCAATATCGCTGTTACATCAAGCGCGCAAATTAATGCAGGCCATGGATGGTATGCAAGCTTTAGTCCCGGCGGCCCTGAAACTTTTGTAGAATTTGACGTTACAACACCGGGATACCATACTCTTAGGTTTGTGCTATGGGGTGCCGACGGACTTCCGGCCGGATATTTATTTGACATGTGGCTGCATGACAGTGCTATCCGCTTCTTCCATCCATTAAATCCAACAAGCACACCATTGCCGGTAACTTTGGCATCAATGTCAATCAATGGTGTAGAAAGAATATCCAATAGAGCCTTTACTCCTTATTCTTGGTGGTATAACTATATCCCTATGGCTCAACGTTCACAAGGCTTGAATTTTGCCGGATTTAATTTGCCTCATGGCAGAACAAGCAATCATACGCTAAGAAGTCAAAACATTGAAGTACGCCAATTTCCGCTTGGTGTAGGAGCAATGGATAGTAACGGCAATCCTCTTTTCCAACGTTTAGATCAATGGTCATCTGCGGCTCCAAGTCCAACACTTGGCACTTATACTCGTGGTGATGAAATTGCTATCACTTTCAGAGTTGGTGATATTCCGGCGGCAGGCCCTGCTCCTAGCGGCAACTTTGGTGACATAAATGACGATGGTGTTATTAATGCCGCTGATCTCACATGGTTGAGACGTTATATGGATGCAGCAGACAGAGCGGCTTTTGCTGAGGCAAACGGTCTTAACAGAGTAAACATGGATGTAACCGGTAGCGGGCAAGTAAACGAAGCAAGCGTGAGTCGTCTTAGGGACTATCTTGCAGCAACCAATCCATCAAGTGTGAATCTCGGCCCAACAGGTGGCACAGGTGGCCTTAATACATGGCCCGCTCCACCAAGCCGTCCGGCAATGCGTACTTTCCCGGAAGGTCAACGCTTGATAGCACTTACCTTTGATGATGGCCCTAACAGTATCTACACTGTTCAAATTCTTAATCATCTGAGAGATTTAAATGCAACTGCTACATTCTATGTAAATCCTAATAAATTCAACGATTCTACAATTGAAGTTATACATCGTATGATAGCCGAAGGGCACGATGTAGACCATCATGGTTGGGATCATACCAGCTTTGGCTCTAACCTAAGCACAGGAGCACATAGTGTAGCTACAGCCCGTTCTGATATGGAACGATCTGCCCAGCATATCTTTGATGCAACAGGTTACTGGCCTTGGTCTTTCCGCGCACCATTCTTTGAATGGGGACATGTAAGAAACTTGGATGCACAATTTAACATGGCTTTCCATGGCGCAAACATTGACACTCGTGACTACATGAATCAAAACCCGGGAGGACGTACAGCTATAGCAAATTCTGTTATTAATGCATCTCCTGCACAAAGAGACGGAGCAATTGTTCTCTTCCACGATTGCGGAGGTACAAGACCGGAAACTGTAGCGGCTGTTCCTTTAATCATCAACGCATTGCAAGCACGTGGTTATGAATTTGTTACTGTTCGCGAGCTTCATTATCATTACAGAAATACCCCGGGGCGTGCAGGTGGTGGCGTTGGTCACATGAACGTAGGCCCTAACGGTATAACACGTAACGGTATCGGATCTGCCACTACAGGAACTCCACTTTGGCCGCAAAGCCCGGGATGGTGGACTCTGTGGGGTACTCCTAACTGCCCATGGACAAATCCTGTTCCTCCTTGGCAAAGGTAACAACAACTTAAAACCGTGGGTTTCACCCACACCCACAAACTTTTTGAAAAAAGTTTGAACAAAAACTTTATCTTAAAATCGCGCATTTGCGCGATTTTGGGAAGGGGTCAAGGAGATTTAATCCTTGTGGGAGTTTGAGG
>WQVX01000113.1 GCA_009785615.1 Defluviitaleaceae bacterium
GGTGTTATCTTCCATGAAGCTTGTGCTCATAGCTTGGAAGCAACCAGCGTAGCAAAAAAAGCATCTGTTTTTACTGATCGATTGGGAGAACAAATTGCATCCCCACTAGTAACCGCCATTGATGATGGAACCATGCCTAATGAATGGGGTTCTGTGCATATTGACGATGAAGGTACACCCACTCAAAGAAAAGTTTTAATAGAAAAAGGCATTCTTAAATCCTATATGGTTGATTATCTAAACGGATTAAAAATGGATATGCCATCCACAGGTTCTTCACGGCGAGAATCCTATAAATTTGCCCCTACTTCTCGCATGACAAATACCTATATAGCCAATGGAGAAAGTACCCCGGAAGAGGTTATTGCCGATACAGAATATGGTTTGTATGCTAAAAAACTGGGTGGAGGATCTGTCCAGCCGGCAACAGGAGAGTTTAATTTTGCTGTAGATGAAGGATATATAATTAGGAATGGCAAAATAGCAGAACCCGTCAGGGGAGCTACTTTAATAGGTAAAGGTGCCGAAATTTTACCTTTGATTGATAAAGTTGCTAACAATATGGCTCAAGCCCCGGGCGTATGCGGCTCTATCAGTGGCGCGGTTCCTACTAATGTAGGGCAGCCTATGATACGTGTTAAAGAAATGACGGTAGGAGGCAGATCATGAGTTATTCAGAATTTAAAGACACTTTATTTGTTGAAGCAAAAGCACATGGCTTTTCAGATTACGAAATTTACTATTCATCAGGTACCAGCTTTTCAGTTAAAATATTTGAAGGCGAAATTGCAGAATACAAAAATACTGATTCAGTTGGGCTTTCTTTCCGCGGAACCTATCAAGGCCGCATGGGGTATGCTTATACAGAAAAATTGGATTTGGAAGTGGTTCCCGGTTTAATAAAAAATGCGGCAGATAATGCAGTCATAATTGAAGAGGAAGAAATTGAAAAATTATATCCCGGAGATTCTGATTATCCAAAATCAAACTCTTATAATCCGTCTTTAGAAAATGTCTCAACGGCTAAAAAAATTGATCTTGCATTAGCTCTTGAAAAATGCGCTTATGCACAAGATCCACGAGTAAAATCTGTTGACTATTGTCAGTTAGGCTCAGTAGAGTCTGCGGAAAGTATCGCTAATAGTTACGGGTTAAATTTGTCTAATAGAACTAATTTAGCTTATGCTTTTATAATGGTTCGGGTAGAAGATAACGGCATTACTAAAACAGCAGTTGAAATATGGCATGGCAATGATTTTGATCAATTTTCTTTTGAAAAAGTAGCCAAAACTGCTGTTGATCGAGCCTTGTCATATCTTAATGCTCAAAGTATAAAAAGTGCAGAATACCCGGTTGTCTTTGATAATCGTACAGCTTGCAGTTTAATGTCCGCCTTTTCTTCTATCTTTTTTGCAGAAGCCGCTCAAAAAGGTTTCTCTTTGCTAAAAGACAAAGAAGGTGAGGCTATTGCGGCACCTCATATTACTTTGCGAGATGATGGAGTGTGTGATTATGAGACTTTTAGCAGTAACCCTTTTGACTCCGAAGGAGTATCTACCAAGCAAAAAGCTGTTATTCAAGATGGAATTTTAAAGACTCTGCTATACAACACTAAATCAGCCGCCAAAGATAAGGTATCAAGTACAGGCAATGGATTTAAGCCTTCGTTTAAGTCGGCAGTGTCTACAGCTTGTACCAATTTCTATATTGTACCTTCAGATGTTTCACCGGAAAAAATACGTGAAGATATAAAAATGGGTGTGCTTATTACAGAAATGTCAGGGCTTCATGCCGGCATTAATCCCGTATCCGGCGATTTCTCTATATCCTCAGAAGGGTTTTTAATAGAAGATGGTCAGATTACGCAACCTGTTGAGCAAATTACAGTTGCCGGAAACTTCTACAGCCTCTTAAAAGATATCCAATGTGTAGGAAACGATTTACTCTTTGCGCTACCTTCTTCTGATGGGACTTTTGGTATGCCGTCTATTAGAGTGCAAGGGTTAGCAATATCAGGGCTATGAGACGTTTAATTGATTCTCCCATTGGGTCTATAACTTTGATTGCAGAAGAAGGGGCTATAACAGGTCTTTATTTTGGCGATACTAACCAAAATATACCTTTAGGCAATGATACTGCCCTTGATTTATGTGAAAAAGAGTTAGCTGATTATTTTGCAGGAGATTTACAAGTATTTAGTGTCCCAATTAATGCAAAGGGGACTCCATTTCGTCAGCAAGTATGGGAAGCCTTGTTAGAGATACCCTATGGCAAAACAGCCAGTTATAGCGATATTGCAGTGCGCATAGAAAACCCTAAATCTGTGCGGGCAGTAGGAGGCGCAAATCATAACAATCCTATTTCAATTATCATTCCTTGCCATCGTGTAATAGGGGCAAATGGTTCTTTAACAGGGTATGGCGGTGGATTGGAGTCAAAGAAGTGGTTATTAAATTTGGAGGAAAAATACAAAGATAAATGAATATCATCTTAGTTCCTATAAACGCAAAATTTATCCATTCGTCTTTAGCTGCCTATAGTCTGTACTCCTATCTTCATAATTGCCTTGGTGACGAAATAGAGACCGTAGTTATTAAAGAATTTACAATCAATCATTCGGAAGATTTAATTATTTCTGAATTATTTAACATACAACCGGATATGTTAGCTTTTTCTTGTTATATTTGGAATATTGAAATGGTATTGTCAATTGTACAGACATTTAAAAAGATCTTGCCAAATGTAAAAATCGTCTTAGGAGGCCCGGAAGTTTCCTACGAATATGATTATTTATTTGCATATGGTGTTGATGCAATAGTCCCGGGAGAAGGCGAGCAAGCATTCAAATCATTGGTTGAAGATTTTTTAAATAATAAACCCTTGCAGCAAATTTATAAATCAGTAGAGGGGATATCTCTTGTAGATATCCCTTTTCCATATATGGATCCTGCTTTTTCTAATTTTAACAATCGGATACTTTATTACGAAACCACCAGGGGATGTGTAAATAATTGTGGCTTTTGCTTATCTTCTGCTACAAAAGGCGTTAGGTTTTTATCAATGGATAGAGTAAAAGCAGATTTAGCAATATTCCTTGCTGCAAAGGTTAAGCAGGTAAAGTTTGTTGATAGAACCTTCAACTGCAATAAACAACATACAATGGATATTTGGTCGTATCTAATACAGAATGATAATGGCATCACTAATTTCCATTTTGAAATAGCAGGAGATTTGCTTGATGCTGAAATGATAAATTTGCTGAGACAAGCCGGAAAAGGGCTATTTCAATTTGAAATAGGCGTGCAGTCAACTAATCCAAAAACTCTTGCGGCTATTAACAGGCGTACAGATACATCTAAATTGTTAGAAAATGTACGCACATTAAAATTATTGGGCAATATTCACTGCCACCTGGATTTAATTGTTGGGCTTCCTTATGAAGATGAACATTCTTTTATCGGATCATTTAACGATGTAATTTCTTGCTTTCCTGATAAGCTCCAGGTTGGATTTTTAAAACTCCTTAAAGGTAGTAACTTGCACAAAGATTCAGAAAAATATGAAATTCAATCAAAAGATAGTCCACCTTATGAAATTTTGTCAAATAAATTTATGGGCTTTGATATTGTAAACAGGCTAAAAAAAGTAGAACATATGGTAGATACATTTTATAATTCTGACGGATTTAAGTGCTATGTACAGTTCATGCTTAGGCACTTTAAAACTCCATATAATTTTTTTGATGCACTATCTGTTTATTGGGAAGAAAACGGATATCATTTAGTTTCCCACAAACGACTAATTTTGTACACAATTCTTTATGAATTTGGAAAAGATATTGCCTTATCAAACACAATGGAAATTAGCGAATTATTGAAATTTGACATGCTACTACAAGAAAATTTAAGGACATTCCCGGAATGGATTGCAGAATATTACCACTACGACCATAAGCAAATTACAAGAACCACCGGGATACACACATTTAACTATGATATTTTTACATGGCTTAAAGAAACGGATGCTCCTCTGCAAAAAAAGCAAATTAAATTGCTATTTGATTACGAAAAAAGGAAAGATACCGGATATTGTATGATTGAGAAGTCCTAGACCACTGCATCAGAATCTTAACAATATAAAAAAGGAGTGCCTTGAAACTGTTTTAGAAGATGTGTACTAAAAGTTCGGCTATGCCGATTATTAAAACGACACTAATACCTATAAATAAGATTTCAAAAGCCTTAACTCTTTTGCTTTCGCGAACTTTCATCAACTCTGAACCAAATGTAGTATGGTCAATAAGCTTGTTTTTTTTACTTAGCTGTATAGGAAGGAGAAAAATAGAAACTATTCCTATAAGTGTAATAAATCCACCCACAGCAAAACCAACAGTAAAAGCATATGTTAATGACATATGTCCCAAGGTGAAAAATGCATAAATAATACCTATAACCGCCAATACAATTGAAAGTATTGCAGAAGTGCTTAAAATTCTAATAGTTTTATGTAGCAGATTACGCATTTTCAACATTCCCATTCCGGCTTTATTGCCATGACAAATGTATAAACGTTAATTAAAATTTTATTCATACATTTGTCATGGTACTTATCAATTTAGTTGCACTTATGGCAAGCCACAAAACGCCCTTCAGAAATTTCAGTTAATTTTGGATCTGTACCCATACAAGAATCCTGCCTCTGATAGCATCTGCCATAAAAACGGCAACCGGGAGGTGGGCTTATTGGGCTTGGAACGTCGCCTTCAAGGATGATCCGTTCCCGTTTAACATCCACATCCGGGACAGGGATAGCAGAAAGTAAAGCCTTGGTATATGGATGTTTAGGATCTGTGAAGATAGATTTATAGTCAGACATTTCCACAATTTTGCCCAAGTACATAACTGCAATATTATTGCTAACATGCTTAATAACTCCCAAGTCATGGGAAATAAATAGGTATGTCAACTGTCTTTCTTTTTGAAGTTCATCTAACAAGTTTAAAATTTGTGCTTGTATAGACACGTCCAAAGCTGATACAGGCTCATCATGGACAATAAACTGTGGGTCAAGAGCCAAAGCACGAGCGATACCAATACGTTGTCTCCGCCCACCGTCAAGCTCATGAGGGTAAACATGCGCTAAACGCTCTGCTAAGCCTACGATGTCCATAAGCTCATCTACTTTTTTTTGAAGCTCCTGCTTGTCCTTTGACTTTTTATTAATGATAAGTGGTTCGGCAATAATTTCAGACACACTCATACGCGGATTAAGGGATGCAAAGGGGTCTTGGAATACAATTTGAGCATTTTCCCTAAATTTGCGAATTTGTGCCTTCTGGTGCTTCATTATGTCTTCATTATCAAATAAAATCTGCCCGGCAGTAGGCTCAATTAATCTTAATACAACCCGCCCTGTTGTAGATTTGCCGCATCCGCTTTCACCTACAAGACCCAGAGTTTCGCCTTTATTAATTTTAAAACTGACATCGTCTACGGCGTGAAGCGGCCCCTTTGGGGTATCAAAGTATTTTTTTAGATTCTTAACTTCAAGTAATGCTGACATGAACTCACCCCTTCTCCCGCTCATCGAATAGTAGGCATTTTACAAAATGTCCTTCTGCAACTTCAATTCGCACAGGCTCATTTTTTGAACATTGTGGCATTGCATTATCGCACCGTGGATGAAAAGGACAGCCGGAAGGCAAATCCATTGGATCAGGCATTAAACCTTTGATAGGTCTAAGGCTTTCCTCATCCTTCTCAATGTCCGGGATGGAGTTAAACAATCCTATGGTATATGGATGCTTGGGATTTTTGAACAACTCGTATTTATCTGCTGTTTCTACAACGCTTCCTGCATACATGATAGCCACTTTATCACAAATTTCTGCTACAATACCCAAATCATGGGTTATCATAATCATAGATGTGTTAAATTCATCTTTAAGGCCATTCATTAGCTCCAACACTTGTGCTTGTATGGTTACGTCCAAAGCTGTTGTAGGCTCATCAGCGATAAGAAGCGCGGGATTACAGGCCAGTGCTATAGCTATGCTAACTCTCTGCTTCATTCCACCGGAAAACTGATGAGGATAATCCTGGGCGCGCTCTTTGCGGATGCCCACTTTTTCCAGCATTTCTTCCGCTTTAGCCAAAGCTTGGCCGGCATTTACTTTTTCATGAAGCAAAACAACTTCAGCAATTTGATCACGTACAGGTATAACAGGATTAAGGCTTGTCATAGGATCCTGAAATATCATCGAAATTTTACTGCCTCGCACTTTACGCATTTCTTCTTCTTTTAGCTCTAGCAGGTTGCGACCCTCAAATATAATTTTGCCGTCTACTACCATGCCGGGAGGGCTTTGCACCAAGGACATAATGCCCAAAGCAGCAGTAGTTTTACCTGCACCTGTTTCTCCTACAAGGCCGATGGTTTCACCCGGTTGTAGCGTAAAGTTAAGGTCATTTACTGCATAAACAGTACCATCTTCAACAAAAAAGTGAATAGACAGGTTTTCTATTTCCAGCAAATTATTATTTGCATTACTTTCAATACTTACAAAGTTTTCAGCCATATTTCCTTCTCCTTAACTCTTAGCCGCTTCCATGGCTATAGTACGCCTTATTTTTTCAAAACGCTTTTTGGAAACTGTAGCGGAGCGTAACTTTGGATCAAAAGCATCCCGTAAGCCATCGCCTATCATGTTTAAAGCAAAAATTACCAAAGCAATTGCAAGTCCCGGGAACAATGTCATATGCCAATATCCACCAAGCATAAAGCGGCGGGCATCAGAAAGCATTGCGCCCCATTCCGGCACAGGCGGCTGAAGACCCACACCTATAAAGGAAAGAGCAGCAGCAACAGCAATGGCCATAGCCATACCCATAGTAGCTTCTACAATTATAGGAGCCATACAGTTAGGTAAGATATGTTTACGGATAAGACGGAAGTCATTAGCACCTAAAGATCTGGCTGCTTCTACAAACTCTTGTTCTCTAATTTGAAGTACTTGTGCCCTAACAATACGCGCATAAGAGGGTATTGCATTAAGCCCCACTGCAATCATTACATTTACTAAGCCCGGGCCTAGAGCCGCTGCTATGGCTATAGCCATAAGTAAAGCAGGTATTGCCAGAACAATGTCAATAAGTCTCATAATAACATTGTCGATAATGCCACCATAAAAACCGGCTATTGACCCTAAAGTTACTCCAACCGTCATACTAATTGTTACTACGATAAATCCTACCATCAAAGAAACCCTGGCACCATGAGCAATACGGGCAAAGATATCTCTCCCTAAATGATCTGTGCCAAAAATAAATCCATCACCGGGAAATTGTCGTGCATTCATCAAATTTTGAACATCGTAGCCCGGAGCCAACCCTTGTGCAGGAGCAATTATATCCGCCATAGCTGCTAATACAAATAGCCCTATAATAATACCCAGACCTGCCATAGCTATTGGATTTTTCCTAAATCTCTTCCAAACTTCAACAATTTGACTTCGTTTCTTAGTTCGTTTTACTGCTTCCATAGCAATTTTGCCTCCCTTATCTATATTGTGAGCGTATCCGCGGGTCAATGAAAGCATACAAAATATCTACTGCCAAGTTAACAAAACTAAATGCTATGGCAATAAGCAGTACGCCCCCAATCATTATCATATGATCTCTTTGACCGATAGCTCCTACTATATATGCACCTAAACCCGGTATAGCAAAAATAGTTTCGGTAAGTACTGCACCACCAAGTAAGACACCAAATTGCAAACCTGCAACAGTGGTAACAGGTATCAAAGCATTTCTTAGGCAATGGCGGAATATAACCGTACTTTCTTTTTGCCCTTTTGCCCTTGCCGTACGGATATAGTCCTGCCTAATAACCTCTAACATACTGGAACGAGTCATACGCATGATAATAGCGGCTGACGAAGCTCCAATAGCAATTGTTGGCATTATCCAGTGCAAAGGAGTTGAAAAGCCGGACGGAGGAAGCAAACGTAAATCAACAGCAAAAAAGATAATCATTAACATACCAAGCCAGAAATTGGGGATGGATACACCCAGCAATCCTATAAAAGTTGCACCACCATCGAAAATGGTATACTGCTTAGTGGCAGAAATAATTCCTAAAGGAATACCAATCATCAACGCCAGTACTACGCTCATTGCGGCCAATTGCATTGTGTTGGGGAAACGCGCGGCAATCTCATCAAATACCGGACGCCGGGTTACAAAAGAATTGCCAAAATCTAACTGAACTACACCAATTACATACCTGCCTAACTGCATAAGAAATGGATCATTTAGACCCAATTCATCCCTCATTTGCTCAACGTATTCTGTTGGTGCCGCATCACCAAATTGTATGCGCACCGGGCAACCGGGTGTGATATAAATTAATGTATACATGATGACTATAACACCCAGTAAAACAGGTATCATCATCACTAGCCGCCTTAATATGAATCTATGCACCATTTCACCTTCTTTCTATATTTTTTATTAATTATACCATTGAAAATTGACATGGCTAGCCATATTTCACCAATATTGAGCAATATTTTATCAAAATTAGTTTAATTTTTTAATAAAGAACTGAAAATAGGGGCGACACTCAATATTGCCGCGTCGCCCCTATATAAATTAAAGTATTACATTTTACAAAAATTATTCAAACCAAACTCCTGCAAAGCTGTGACTATCACTTGGGTTGAGGGTAAGTCCTCTCAAATCTGTGGAAACAGCCATTAATGTTTCATTTTGGTTAAGTAACAACCAAGGTGCATCATCACGAAGGATTTCTTGAACTTCAGCATAGATGCTCATACGCTCTGCATCTGTAGTAGCAGAACGGCCTGCTTCTAATAATCTGTCAACTTCCGGGTTGCTGTAGAAGGTACGGTTTCCCGGAGGTCCAAAGTTATCAGAGTGGAACAGAGGGAATAAGCCGTAGTCAGCATCACCACCAACGCCTACCCATCCTAACATGAACATATCATGTTCACCATTGTCCATGCGAGTAGTAAGTGTAGAAAATTCAAAAGTTTCAAGAGTTACATCAATACCTACATCACGCAATTGGGATGCAACAATTGTTGTTATATCAATTCTTCTTTGATTTTCAGAGTTAGTCCATAATCTAGCTGAAAATCCATCAGCATGACCTGCTTCAGCTAAAAGTTCCCTTGCTCTGTCCGGGTTAAAGCTAAAAGATTCTGTTGGATGCCAACCCCAAATGATATCATTGATAAAACCTTGAGCAGGAGCACCAACACCACCAAGTACTACATTGATTATAGCCATGTTATCAACTGCATAGTTGAGTGCTTGGCGCACTAAAGGATCATCAAAAGGTGCCATTTGAGTGTTAAAACCAATGTAGTCATTGGATAAGTTCATTCTACGCATAAGGTTTACATTACTAAACATTTCTGCCGGGCCAACATCCGGAGGCATAAGAGCCAAAGCAACGTCTGCTTCGCCGGTTTCAACTGCAAGCAAGCGGCCATCAGAAGTAGGAATTATTCTCCATGTTAATGTTTCAATGAGAGGTAACTCGCCCCAGAAATCATCAAATCTAACAAGTTCCAATCTGTCGCCAAGTGTTATACTTTCAAACATAAATGAACCTGTGCCAATTGGGTGTTCTTCGTGTTGATCACGAGTAGTACCGTAAGGAATTATACCTCCACCGGGATGAGCCAAGTGACGCAAAATTGGTGAAAAAGGTATATTAAGATGTACTGTGATGTTATAGTCGTCATGAATTTCTACAGAATCAACCATTCCAAATATCAGTGCAAATTCAGGATTTGCAATTGCTTGTTCAATAGACCATTGAACATCTCTTGCAGTCATAGAAGCACCATTATGGAAAGTTACACCTTGGCGCAATTCCATGTTAAGCGTTTGGGCATCTACAAATTCCCAAGAAGTCGCCAAAGAAGGACGTGCATCAAAAGTATCATAGTCCAATTCTATCAAACGGTTAAAAACTTGCATTGTAATTTGTGAAGAAGGCTGGTCGTTACGGCCTGCCGGGAACATAGAAGTTGGCAGGTTACTTGAAACTACATTAAGATGTGTACGAGAAGTATCTCCTGTTGGTGTTGCAGGTGTAGCAGCCTGTTCTTGTTGCCCTGTTTGTTGTTGCTGTTGCGGCGGTTGTGCCGGTGGGGCAGGGTCAGCACCACATGCAGCAAATACAAATACTGCCACAAGCATAGTAGCCGGTATTGTTAAAAATCGTCTTGCCATAATTTTTCTCCTCCTAAATAACTATCCTGGCCTTTTCAGAAACCATCTGAATTACCATTGACTTGTCCAAGTGACTCTTGTTAGAGCTAATTATAGGAACCGTTCCTTAAACAGGGATTATACTTATTTGTAACACATTTGTCAAATAAGCATGTACATTTTTTATTTATTCACCCACACCCACAAATTTTTTGAAAAAAGTTTGATCAAAAATCGGTGGCGTTTCAAAAAGTATGATATAGACAAGAGCTGTATAATTATAGAATGAAAACAACAATAGCATTGAAATGTCCGAAATGCGGAAGCACAAAAATAGTACGAAATGGTAAGAAGGCATA
>WQVX01000114.1 GCA_009785615.1 Defluviitaleaceae bacterium
AGAATATAAAATATTACTGTCCTGCCATTTAAAGTTGCTTCATATACTATATCTGCTTCTTTCTCAGAAAAATCCTGTAAAATAAAGCTGTTGTTAGTTTTAGTAATGCTATCCTCGTCTAACTCATAAACCCAGGGTTCTTTAACACAATCTTTAAGCAGACTAAGGAAGCTTTTTTTGTTGGAAAGCAATTCTTTGTGTCTTTTATCATGCGGATTATCTTTAGCATAGACCAATAAAATCATCCCTTCAAGTGTAATTGTACCGTATATAAACACGAAGTACAATTGACCATCAATACATATCAAAAAAATCGCACATTTGCGCGATTTTTAAATGAATTTTTGATCAAATTTTTTTAAAAGTTTGTTGGTCTTATATCAATTGCAAATCTACATTTGCGCCTTCATTTGCAAATACAACATTTGCATCTTTGCAAAGATATTCTATTGCGGTACGGGCGGTTGTTAGTGCAATAGGGAATCCTCCCGGTGGCATCATGCGTTGTCCGGCAAAGTATAACCTACTTATATTATCTACCACCGGTGGATATGGCTCCATTTTAACTTCCGGGGTCATCGCAGTCATATATGAGCCTTTCCAAGTTCCGCAATACCGTTCATAGGTTAAAGGCGTTGCTACGTCTATGACTTCAAATTTACCTGTTGTTTCCGGTATCTGCTTTTCTATTGCTGCAATTATTGTATCAGCAAGCTTTTGCTTTTCTTCCTCGTAAGTGCCACCTTCTTTGGCTCCTCGCCAGAAATCGTAAGTATCTCCGCCTAAAATAACAGTCATGGCTGTTTTGCCGGCGGGTGAAAAATTCGGATCATCTGCATAATTATTAACATGGAGATACTCCATCGGATGATTGACAAAATTAATTGGCTTGGTCAGTTTAAATACATACTGGGTTGGGTACTTTTTAAGGTCTGCATTTATTCCAAGGGATATAAATGTACACATTGTTGGGTGTGTCACCCGACGCATTTCATCAATCCATAAAGCTTTTGCAGGAATTTCAAATAAAATATCTATCGTCATGGTGTCGGATGTTACAACTACAAAATCGGCATCCATCTTTGTAGTTGTATTTGAGTGTATATTATTTGCAAGTACGCCAACGGCTTTTCCGTTTTCAACTATCACTTGCTCTGCTTTCGTATTGTAGAGAATTTCTCCGCCAAGGCTTGTAACGGTTTTGGCTATCCGACCCGCAAAGGGTAAGGAACCACCTTCCGGAAATCCTCCGTCTCCAATGGCAAAAGTGCCAAAGGTAAAGAAGAAGAATATCGGAATAGGGCCTTGGTAATCGCCAATAAAACTTCTAAATAACTCTTTTAGCCCTTCGCTTTTAAAATTGCTTGCATATACATCGTCAGGCATTTCATTATTTGCAAGCTGCCGAATGCTGTTACACAATTTTTCTATCTCAGCAGTATCTTCCGGGAAAAGCTCTGTCAAATGCTCTTGTGTTTTATTTACATCCCGATAAAGACGGATAGCAGTGCCTTTGAAGTCAAACTCTGTGAAAGGCTCTTTGTTATGAATGACAACACTATCATCAAGGGCACCCACATAATGCCACAATTTATTTAGCTCTGTGTCTTTGCCGGAGCCGGTTAGCCAATGCATACCGCCTTCAAACTGATAGCCTTTTCGCTTCCAGGAAGTACAATTGCCCCCGGGTATGCTATGGCTTTCTAAAATAGTAACATCAAATCCATTTTTAAGGGCGTATACTCCTGAGCTTAATCCGGCAATGCCGCCACCTATTATAATAACTTTTTTCTTCATTTTGTTAGCCTCCTGATGCTTTTTATTTGTTTTAATCATTTTAATCATTGTATTCTTCAAGTAATGCTATGGATTTATCTATCCATTCAAGTTGTGTACGGCTTAGCATTTCGCCACTCATAGCAGTTAGTTTCCAATATTTTACTATATTCGGCTTTGAAATAATATTGGGGTCAGATTCGTTAAACAAGGCCATGATTTTTTCCATTTCTTGAACATGCGTAACAGTTTCTTCTCTAAGTGCCTGAAACAAATCTAAAGTTTTCTCTTTACTTATTTCTCCACCAAAAAATATTCTCATCAAAAACGCACTTTTAAAGGGGGTGGAGTTTTTAACCGGATCGTAGGCTGAAAGCCAATTTAAAAGTTCTTGTTTTCCTTTTTCTGTGATTGAATAAACCCGCTTGTTTGGCTTTTCTTCCTGGATAACCCGCTTACTGGTAAGCCATCCGTTTTGCTCCATTGTGTCCAACTCGCGATATATTTGGCTTGCTTTAGCTTGCCAGAAGTAAGCTAACGTTTGCTTAAATTCTTTATCCAAGTCATAGCCTGTCATTGACTCATAGTTTAATAGGCCAAGCAATCCATGCTTTAGTGACATTATTATAACCCCTTTATTTCATATTCAACAAGTTCAATATAATATGAATTGCATATTGTGTCAAGAGAAAATTTATTTTATTTTTTGCAAGTGGTTTTGTATTATCCAATGAAGTATAATTAAGGCATAGTGACGAAGTTATAAATTGGAGGTTTCACTTATGCTATACACTGTTGAAGAAATTAAAAACAAGCTACACCCGATATTTGAAGAAAATGGCGTTATAAGAGCAGTTTTATTTGGTTCGTATGCAAAAGGTGAAGCCACAGAAGAAAGTGATATTGACATAGCTGCTCTTGTTGATGATGAAATGTCCATCCTAAACTTTTGCGATATTGCCGACAAAGTAATCAATGAATTAGGAAAAAATGTAGATTTTTTGTATGCTGACGATATTCTCCCGGGAGGAGCAATTGATTTGGAATTGAAAAAGGATGGTGTTCTGCTATATGCAAAAAGCTGATATTATCACATTAGCAGAAAATTTTATTAATAACTCTCCCAATAACTATATTACTGAGGAATCTGCCCTAAACCCGCAATGCGTAGGAATGAAAATATATGAAGCTCCTATATTTGCTTTTGGGTCAGCGGATGACAAACTTTACGACAAATATAAATCTTTTGACATAATTGGCAGCCACTTTTTAAGCCCTATCGAATGGTTGTCGGATACTAAAACGGTAATATCATTTTTTCTTCCCTATACCGACAAAATAAAAACCGCTAACTCAATAGATTGTTGCCGGCCTGCTGATGAATGGCTTCATGGAAGATATGAGGGGCAAAATCTTTTAAAGCTATTATTGGAATATCTTATAAATTCCATATCAGAAGCAGGCTTTAAATCCCTAGCTCCTTCCCTTGATCAACGATATAAAGTAAGCAATGAAGAAAAAAATATTAAGCATACATCAAATTGGTCTGAACGGCACATTGCATATGTTTGTGGGCTGGGAACCTTTGGATTATCTAAAGGAATCATTACAAGAAAGGGCATGAGCGGAAGATTTGGAAGCATCGTGACAGAGCTTGACTTGCCCAAGGACAGCAGAAATTACAGCGATATTTATGAATATTGTAATATGTGCGGCGTGTGTATTGATCACTGTCCCGCTAATGCCATATCTAAAAATGGGAAAGAATCTTCAATTTGCAGCGACTTCCTGAATAAAGTATTTGAAAAGCATAATCCACGATACGGATGCGGAAAATGCCAAGTTGGGGTACCATGTGAAAGTGAAATACCAATGACATAAATTATAAGGATGATATCAAAATGCATAACTTACAACTTATTGCTACCACTTCATTTGGTCTGGAAGCTATTGTAAAACGAGAAGTGGAAGCTTTGGCTAGATCTAACGAAATTAAAGATATAGCTGTTCAAGATGGGCGCGTAAATTTTTCAGGCAATCTTGAATCCCTTGTTGCCGCTAATTTATGGCTACGTTGTGCCGACAGAGTGTTGTTGCGCATGGGACAGTTTTCCGCCTATACCTTCGACGAGCTTTTTGAGCAAACAAAAGCCCTGCCTTGGGCTGATTGGATACCAAAAGACGGCAAATTTACCGTGCTTGCTAAATCTGTCCGTTCTAAACTTTTTAGCGTATCAGATATCCAGTCAATTGTTAAAAAAGCTGTGGTAGAAAAACTTAAACAAACTTACCATATAGAACATTTTGAAGAAACAGGGCCGGAATATACTATAACAGCGGCTTTTCTCAAAGATGTAGTAACATTAACCATTGACACTACCGGGCACCGTATGGGATTGCATAAACGCGGATACCGCGCACAGTCTGCGGTTGCGCCCCTTAAAGAAACCATGGCGGCGGCACTTATTTCTTTATCGTATTGGAAGCCGGGTCGTATTCTTTTGGATCCTACTTGCGGGTCAGGCACCATCCCCATTGAGGCGGCATTAATGGCTAAAAATATTGCTCCCGGTTTAAGTCGTTCTTTTATAAGCGAGTTTTGGACTCAGATTCCGGCCGAAGTATGGAAAAACGCCCGCAAACAAGCATATGCCGCCATAGATACGTCGTATTCTGAACCCTTGATATTTGCCTCAGACCTTGATCCTGCTGCTATAGAGCTTGCCAAATCTAACGCAGAAGAAGCAGGCGTGGAAGATTGCATTAGCTTTGAACAAAAATCGCTGGATCAAATTACTTTGCCGGGCCAATATGGCGTAGCCATATCTAACCCACCTTATGGCGAGCGGCTTGGGAAAATGCAAGAAGTCCATCAGCTATATGCAGATATGGGTCGCTTATTTAAAGATCCTACATGGTCGGTTTATGTACTTACATCAGACGAATTTTTTGAATCCGCATACAATAAAAAAGCTAATGCCAAGCGCAAGTTGTTTAATGGCAATATTAAGACTGATTACTATCAATATTATGGAGAAAGGCCGTCTCGTTCGCATAAAAGCTGAACACTGAACCCCTACAGCCAGGTGTCAATTATAAACATATATTGACAATATGTGCGTAACAGATGTATGATTTGAGTACAAATGAAGGAGCTGATTATTTATGTCAACAGCAAGAATATCTGTAAATGTTGATAGCGAAGTAAAGCAAAATGCGCAGAAAATCTTAGGCGAAATTGGCCTGGATTTAACTACCGCTATAGACCTATTGTTAAGAACAATAATCCAAGAAGAAAGAATCCCTTTTAATCTGCAAACCGAAAAAGCCTACCATAAAGCCACCTATAAGGAATATGTCAAAACCGAACTGGAAAAAGCCAAGCCGGAAGCTGCCGATTCTAATACCAAATGGCTAACGCATGATGAAGTAATGAACAAATTTAAAACACAAAGGGAGGCGAGGAGATAGTGTATAAACTGGAATATTTACCTTCTGCTAAAACTGATGTCATGGAAATTGATGCTTATTTGTACAAGCATAGCCCCTCGGCCGCAGATAAATTTGCAGACAGTATTGAAAAATTAACAGAAACCTTACTCTGTTATCCACTGATGTTTCCTTTTTATGAGGATGATACTTACTTTCGCCATATAGTACTACCATACAAATATTACTTATTTTATCATGTGGATGAAGAGGCTAAAATTATTAAAATCTATCGTGTATTGCATGGTATAAAAGACATTAAAAGTGTTAGTTAAATACTCTATTTCGCTATAAAACAAAAAGCCAGGCAGGGTTAAAGTAATCCTGCTTGGCTTTAAAATTTTACAAACAAAAAATACAATCAAAAAATTTACAAAACCCATTGCCAAAATTATCTAACAATGCTACAATGGAAAAGTAACATTTACAATTACAACGTTCGGTTGCGCCTCGCAAGGGCAACAACCGACGCATGAGGGGATGTACAACAAACATCACCCTGCAAACACAGAAACTCTGTCGCTGTAGTATGCAACAGTATAACTTAGTTTTGCCTTTTTTACAAGGGCAAGGTTAGTTGTTTTGTTCAGTAGGATACTTTCAGCGTATAGTGTAGTATGTGTTTATCCATTTGAATTATGCGAATGGATGGTTTGAATAGGTTAATTTTTTAGTTAAAATATTCAGGCGTGCAGGTGATGTTGATCGTTTTTGGATCAGGATCCCCGTACGCCTTTTTTGTATAGTTTTAGAAGTTGTTTCAATGGGTTGAATACAGCTTCTTAGGCCGTATCTCAGAGTTTGAACAGGCTCTAATACAGCTTCCTATATAAATTAGGCAATAGGAGGTGAGTCCGATGACTTGAAAACTTGCTATGCTAACATCAACATAGTTAACATAGCACCCTAAAAATTGAATAATTACCTATAGCCTACAGCCTAAGGACGTTGCCTAAGGCGAAAAAAAGATACTTTGCTTATGTAGCAAGGTATCTTTTTTGTGATAAATTGGGGAACACCCTAATAAGATTCTAAATCTGCAAGCACATTTTTAAGCCGTTTACACAAAGTTTCTATGATAGCATTGGCGGCTTCCGGACTGCTCTCCATAAACTGCGCTAAGGTGCTTCGGTGAATTTCTACTACTGTTACATTGCTCAAAGCTACAACATAAGCGGTGCGAGGCTCCTTCAAAAAGAGTGCCATTTCTCCAAATAAATCTCCTGCTTTTAATATGGCTAGAAGTTTTTCGTTTAATGTTTCATAACTCTTTACTACCTTTACACTACCCTCAAGCACAAAATACATTGTGTCTGTGCTTACATCACCTTCTTTAATAATCACATCACCGGTCGCAAATTTTTTATGATCACCTTGTACGTTTTTAAGCGAAGCAGCATTTATGCGGTCTGAGGTTGTTGCGTCCCATACTTTTTTAACGGACAATGTAGCAAGGTTAGTTGAGAAGAAAGATAATTTATTTTTTAATATCGCTACTTGGCTATCCAATTCCTCTGCTGCTGCCGCGGTTTCTTCGCTGGTTGCGGCACTTGCTTGAACTACCCGGCTAATTTGGCGTAAATCGTTATTTATGTTACCTATTGCTCCTGTCTGACCGGCCGAAGATTCATATATTTCGTGAATAACATCGGAAACATCCAGTACATTTTGGACGATTTTTTCAAGACTTTCCGCTGTATCAATTGCTGCTTTTTTGCCGTCTTGTACATTTTCAATGGATTCCTGAATTAAGTTCACCGTTTGCTTTGCTGCTTCTGCACTACGCCCCGCCAAAGAACGTACTTCTTCGGCTACCACGTTAAACCCTTTGCCGTGTTCTCCCGCGCGAGCAGCTTCTACTGCCGCATTTAGGGCAAGTAGGTTTGTTTGGAAAGCGATACCCTCTATCGTGCTTACTATTTTTGAAATTTCGGTGGATGACACATTTATTTTTTCCATAGCATCTAACAACTTTTTCATTTCGCTGTTGCCTGCTTCTGCATTTCCTCTTGATGTTAGTGCCAGGTCTGCCGCTTTTTGTGCATTGTCAGAATTACCTTTTGCCCCCTCGTCTACAAGGCCAATCCCTTCGGTCATCTCTTGCATAGATAACATTTGTTGCGAAACGCCTTCAGATAAATTCATTGAACTTTGGGAAAGTTGTGTACTTCCGCTAGATACGCCATCAGCTACAAGCGAAATATCTACAACAGTTTCATTTAGCCGTGCCACAATAGAATTAACTGAATGCTTGATTGAATCAAAATCGCCCAAGTATTCACGAGTTATGGTCAAGGTTAAATTGCCCACGGCAATGGCAGATAATATATCATTAATTTCATCAATATACCCTTTTATAAAAGCAACTACGTGTTGCATTGTATCGCCAATTTTTTTGTAAGCAGATGCGGCAACAGCAGTATCTTTGTCATGGGGTTCAGGTTCATATCTAAATTGCAAAAATCCTTTGTCAAGTCCTTCACTAAGTTTTGCAATAATATTCTCTGCTTCAACATCTTGATAAATGCTTATTTTTTCGGCTTGTCTTGTCATTCGCACTATGTCTGTAACGTCAAAATTAACAATAATTACAGAGGATACGTTACCGCCGGCATCTTTAATAGGATAGTCTATGTGTTCTTCTACAAGCTCTTGTCCTGTAGGGGATGTGAAAGATGCTTGAAAGTGTATTTCTTTCCCAATCTGCACTACCTTTTCAGCATTTTCAACTATCAATTTAGTAGTAGCATCCGGCGAAACTTCATAAACCGTTTTCCCCAATACTATTTTTGGGTCAAATCCTTGTTCTTGGCAAAGTTTGTTAGTGTATATAAAGCGAGCCTTATCGTCAAAAACACTAATAACGCAAGGAACATTGTATAGGTAGTTGAATACAGTATCAACTACCCGATTAAGTCCCTCTATTATTGTTTTCCCTTCATCACCAACGACAGTTTTATCGCCACGGGCATACCAATCCGTTCCCCCAATTGCTTTTTCTACACGGTTGATTTCATTGATTATAGCTTTGATATTGTTCCGGTGGTGAGCGTCAGAAATATGTCTGCTATTCGATATTGCCCTATTCATTATGGCATATAAAATAACAATAACGATAACAGCTACCACAATGCTTACAATCGCACCAACCAGCGGTGTTGAAATGATTGCAACTATAGTAGATAAAGCAATAGCCCCCACAATGATTGAAATTATTTGAATTAGCAATTGGGGCTTTGCTGTATGGTTTTTTGTTTGTTCCATACGTTTTAACCCTCCGGAGAATTTAAAATTCTATCGAACATTTTCGGTCACATTTGAGTACCGGTACGATTTCATTCTTTCAGTTTAATCCATATAGAAGGGCGAATCCCTGCACTATATTTGGAACTGCGATTAACAAAATCGCCCCCCATTGAAATTCTGCCATCAGCAGTAATAAATGTAGCCAATTCCGGAAGATTTCCGGATGTTCTTAGCCACCAACAAGCAAACATCCCGTTTGTATCTACAGCTTTCCTGGCATCATTAAAATGGTCATTAATATAATAGCTGGAGTTCGCATTTTTAGATCTTAATTGTTTGCTATCTCCAAAATACTTTACCACACCGTCAACGCCTAATAGGAATACATAATCCTTAGTTTCGCCACCACTTGAAGTTCCAAACCACGGATTAGAATAGTTTGATATTGGTAGCCGGAGTATTTTAGATTTTTCTTCTGAACTGAAAGTGTTATAAAAATCACCATTCAGATATTTTCGCAAACCGGAGTTTTCCCAAGTGACGGCTTCGTACTGTTCATGAAATTTTCCGGATTCGATTACTGTATCACATAGTAACAATGCTTTGTCATCCTGTACGTCAATTACACGCCAATCGAATTTGCCAAATTGCATGACGCTATCCAGCATTGGGTATTTTTGAGTAATATTTACTTGTTTCAGCGAAGCGAAAACAGAATTAGGCTCTTGTGCCGGCCGCCACATAGGATACGCTTCTGCACCGTTCGGAAAAAGTATCGTTTGTCCTATCGGCTGATAACCTAAACGTGAATACAGCCCACCGGCAACACGGCGGGTAGTAGCTTCCAAGTAAGTAGGCATACCCAATTTATCGTATTCGTTTAGTTGATGGGCGATTAATGCGCCGCCGATACCACAGCCATGAGCAGACGAATCTACTGCTGTTGTTGCTAACTGAAAAAATGGCTCAACAGGCGGATAATGTTCGTGCATAATATCGGAGTAGTTAAGAAACTCCGCAGTATATGTGTTTACAAGGGTTTCCACTTCTGTATCTGTATTCACATCATGAGGAAGCCATACAGCGGCACCAACCACACCTAAGTTTGGAGTTTCAGCGAGATTTACAATTCCGCAGTTAATTCCTGCTGTTACATACATGTGGAAAAAATCATCAAAAGCTATGTTTCGTTTGTCAAAATTTTCTATAATCCATACAAGAATCGAATCGTTAATAAAGTTAGCTTTTAAAAGTTTAACAGTAATATCGACATCATCATGTGTTGCCGTGCGGATTGTTATATCCGAATTATTTGTTGTCATTTCAAACCATCTCTCTATGTATTTATTAAATTACGTGGTTATCAAAAGTATGCAAAAAGCGGTGTTTCTGCTCTTGAATAATGGGGCAAATGATACTGTTTGAAAGTATTATAACACATTCAAAAATCAAATGCACCTAAAATCCAAAACTTTATTTTAGCATAAACGTTCGGTCATGTACAAGCACAAATTTTATAAACACACGGGAATAAATTTTGAGACAGTAATTACCATTGCGGATCTCGATTTAGGTTGGGTTGCCCGGAGGCAAACTAAAAACGAAAAATGGAATAGGCAACTACAAGAATAATGAGTAATAATAAACGTATTTTTGTTACCGGTTGGATCCTTCACATAATAGACCTGCCCGCTAACCTCATTCCATTGTTTTTTCGGCTTGCTTTCTGCCAAGACTTCGTAAAGGATTACCGGCAAAAGCTTTGGCTTTGCGTTGTCATCCTTTTCTTGCCTGACAAAAAACTCTCGAAAATCCAATGAAAATAGGTTAGCGGACAGGTCTATTGAAAAAACTATATTAAAAGGTGTAGGAAAATGAAAATCAAACAAATAATAAAAGCGCGTAGGCGACTATGACAAGGTTCATCATAATCACTCACGCGCATAAATTCAGCTTCAGGATAATCCTATGGGGTACCACATACAAAACTAGCAGAAATACACAAAA
>WQVX01000115.1 GCA_009785615.1 Defluviitaleaceae bacterium
TGTTAATACGAAAACCGGATGATAGCCTTTGCGATGCAATTGTTTTTTGTGTACTCACTGTCCTGAAGTTTCTATACGCATTTTGCGATAATACATTGGTTCTTGTAACAGTATTCAATGTAATCTGTCCCCTTTCTTTTGTGAGAATTTTTATCGCATTCTATATTTCGGCTTATTTCTACAAAGCTATTAGAAGTATTATTAATAAAACTTTGCAAAATTACAAGTAGGTAATCAAAAGTTAATATGTTTACTATAGTTGAATTTTGAATTTAGTTGATGTAGTATATTTACAATTTCCATTTGAAAATTCCATAATAACCGGTACTACTATATAAGTACACACTTACCCCATGTTTCTTTCCATATACTTTTCATGTATGTACCTTGATTACCAAATTTTCATAAGCATACAAAGTCCTGCTTAGGAAAAAATATTTTTATTAAGTCAGTTAAAATAAAAACGCGGGGGGAATCCACATGGATTTGCAAAACTTTTGTTGGAGCTGGTTTGAACAAAGCGGTCATCCAAGTGCATATATGGAATATCTGGAGCTTGATAGCAAGAGTGTAAAAAAGCATCCAAGCCATAAACACAATCCTAAAAGTAATATCAATGACCACTTTTAAGGCTAGAGGCTTGGTAATGAGAGAGTATGAAGCCGGAGAATCGGACAAGCGATTATCCATATTATGCAAGGACTATGGACGGCTAATAGTCTACGTTAAAGGTGCGCGTAAAGTAAAAAGTAAGTTTTTGGCGGCATCGCAAATGTTTACATATGGAGACTATGTGCTTTCTGACGGACAACATTTTTTCTCCATGAACCAAGCCGATGTCATCGAAAACTTTTACCCTATCAGACAAGATTATGATTTACTATGCCAGGCACAGCATGTCATAGAAATTTGTGAAAAAACTGTCCCGGATCGTACGCCTTGTGATGGATTACTCAAATTACTTTTAAAAACTTTGCAACATATAAGTCGACAAAACAAGTACGCATCCGTATTATGTGGAACAAAACCATCCGGCCAACAAGCGGTAATTGTGTTTATGTTTCGCTTCTTCTTGTTTCATGGCTTACAGCCGGAGATGGATCACTGTTGCATATGTGGTGGAGATTTGGAAAATGCCCCGGGACTATTTATCTATGAAGGCATGATTTGTAAAAATTGTTACAAGCTTAAAACTAAAAAAGGACATATGCTCCTTTCAATACCTGCTCAGGAAGCTATCAAGCATATTCTTAATCCGGATTCATCTGATTTACCTGATATAAATAAAGCTTTTTTGTTCCATGTAAATGATGCAGTACTGAACGAATTGCACCTGGCCGCACAATTGTGTCGGCTAGGGCATTTTAAATAAAAATGAGGTGATAAAGTGGGATTTTTCAGCGGGCCTAATCAGGTTATAGCAGATAATGCTAAAGAACTTACCGGTTCTAAGCCGATTATGGAGTACCTAAAACCCAAAACTGTAGCTATTCCTCTTAAACACATGAAGTCGGAAGCTTTTGATGTTCATGTTGAGGTAGGAGATGATGTAAAAATCGGCACTAAAATTGCTACCAGAAATGACAACTTTACAGTACCATTGTTTTCAAGTGTGTCCGGGAAAGTGATAGCTATTGAAAAGCGTGACCATGTCACATTAAAGAAAGCCAATCACATAATTATTGAAAATAACTTCCTAGACGAAAAAGAACCTCTATTTGAACCAATAGCAGATTTTCGCACTCTATCAAGAGATGATGTTGTTAACTATCTAAAATTAGATGGCCATCAGGGGATGAGCGGTGATGGTTATGCAACTTATGCTAAGTTTGAAAAGGTTAGGCATGTTCGTACTGTAATGCTAAATGGCGTAGAATGTGAACCTTACATAACTGCGGACGAAGCTAGTATGATGAATAATGCAGACCTGCTTTTTGAAGGATTGCTTCTGTTTATAAAAGGATCCGGCGCAAAAGAAGGTATTATTGCGATAGATCGCAACCGAACTGATTTAGCTAAAATCTTAAACGAGACAGCAAAAAAATATTCTGACCACTATACAGATCAAAACATAAAAATAAAAATTCAAGTTAGTTTTGTCCCGGACACATACCCTATGGGCTGGGAGCGCACTTTAATTGAAGAGGTGCTTGGCTTCACATACGATATTAATAAATATCCTGTAGATGCAGGTGTACTTGTTTTTAATACCACCACTGCCATAGAATTTGCCCGCACTTTAAAAACAGGGCTTCCCCTGTACGAGCGAGTTGTCACCCTGTCAGGCGAGGGGCTTGCAAACCCTCAAAATGTACGGGTAAGGATAGGCACAATTCTCAAAGAGGTAATTGATGAAACCGGCGGTTATATAGAAGGCTTTGATCCTAAAAATGCCAGGCTTATTGCAGGAGGCCCGTTTATGGGTTCAGGTATCATAACAGATGAGCTTTCTATTCCTGCCGCTACGGGTGCTTTTTTGAGCCTTGTTAATACAGAAAAAGAAGTCTTGCCCTGTTTACGTTGTGGTTCTTGCATTGAACATTGTCCTGTAGGAATACAGCCTGTACAAATTGCCGCCGCGCACAAAATCCGTGATCTTGATTTTATGGAAAAATTGGGTACAGACCGTTGCATCGAATGTGGTGCATGTACATTTGCATGTCCGTCCTTCATAGAAGTTGCGGATTCTACAAGCAAGGCCAAGAATTTTTACCTATCCAGAAAGTGAAGTTGAAAATAACATACCCGGAGGAATCCACATGAGATTTGCGTACAAGCCCTCACCTCACATTAAGGCTAGGGTATCCACAAAAGACATTTTAAATACTGTATTAATTGCCCTTATATTTGTAACTGCTTGGAGCCTTGTTGCCCAATTTATTAACTTTGGAACAGATTATGTTTTGCGCTCTGCACTTATAATTGCAGTTGCATGTGTTGTTGCCATTTTAACCAATGTTGTATTTTATCTGGTAAAAACTGATGGTCAAAAATTTAGTTCCTTTGTCGAAAGGCTTAAATCAACTGTACCTAAAACCAAAAAGGGAGCACCTTTAATTACTGCACTTATACTTGCATTATCATTACCTGTAGGAACCCCCATTTATGCTGTTATTATAGCAACCATTTTTGCAGAATTTTTTGCAAAGCTTTTGTTTGGTGGATTTGGCGGAAATGTTTTTAACCCTGCCGCAGTGGGATTAGTTGTTGGTGGCATTACTTTTGGCTCTCAAGTTATACTGCCTGACGTTTATGCAGGGGCAACACCGCTTGCAACTATCTCAGGACTATATGGTTGGAGACTTACAGATGCCACAGGGCTAGGGTTTATTGCCGGTTATGGCGGTTTTATTCCAATGCTTTTTGGGGCTGTTAGGGGAAGTATTGGTGATCCTGCAAGGGTTGCTGTATTAATTGCCCTTGTTTTTATGATTTATAAAAGGGTTTTGGATTGGGTTGTACCTGCCGTTTACATAGCTACAGTTGTGGCTATAACCGGCCTTTTTTCACTTTATCTTGGTGTTGGAATTTGGTATCCTACCCTTCATGTGCTTTCCGGCGGACTTTTGTTTGGTGCTGTTTTTATGGCTACAGATCCGGTTACAACCCCTGTTAATCGTCAGGGACGAATTTTATTTGCCATATTTTTAGCTATGGTTACTCTTGTTATTCGATTTAATTCGTCACATACAGAGTCCATGGCTTTTTCTATACTTATCATGAATATGTTTGTGCCTCTTATTGACCGCAAGACTGCTAATATAACTAAAGAAAGTACAACAATGAAGGCAGTGGGTGTGTGCATTGCTTTTGTAATTGCTATTTCTGTTACTCTTGGGTTAACAATAACATTAGGGTAAGCAAAAAAGAAAGGTGTAAACAACATGAAAAAAATTATTCATTTAAGTTTATTTTTGGGACTGGTTGTAGGTATATCTACTATTGCTTTAGCCTTTGTTAATGATTTAACTGCACCTATTATTGCAGAGGCTCAAGATGTACTTTTTGCACAGCAGCGTCAAGCCGCTTTCCCAGAAGCTACAAGGCATATATCCCATGCGACAGATGCTCCATATACGCTGGAAATTATAGAGGCTTTAAGTGGTGACACCACCCTTGGATATATCTATGTTCAAGAGATAATGGGTTTTGCAGATGTAGTACGATACATGTTAGTTATTGACACAAATGGTTACATCAGAAACTTTTTAACACTATTTAATATGGAAACACCGGGATTTGCATATCCTCCAAGACTGTATTATTGGGCAGAGCATCAGTTTATGGATCAATACTTAGATACACATATAGACACCTTAGCGGCGGCTACTGTTACTACTGCCCCGATTATTGAAGCCATTAGACATGCTTACGATGACTTTTTTGCAAGAAGATAATTGAAAAAATCCGAAAGGAGGATTTATTATGGAAGCTAATGCAGACGTTAACCTTGCACCAAAACAAGACTTAAATGAAGTTTTTTTGGTTGGGATAATCAGAGAAAATCCGGTGCTTGTTATGTTGCTATCCCTTTGTCCTATTTTGGGCGTTAGTTCTAACTTTGTAAACTCTGTTGGTATGGGTGTCATAACCGGAGTAGTAATACTATTTACAAATATTATGATTTCTCTTTCAGGTCGTTTTATCCCAAATGAGATACGCATACCTGTTATTATTACAATTATTGCAACAGCCGTTACCATAATGGAGATGCTTACAAATGCATTTTTACCTGATCTTCATGCTGCTTTAGGTATATTTTTGCCATTGATAGTGGTTAACTGTATTGTTTTTGGGCGTGCAGAAGGCTTTGCTCTAAAAAACAAACTACTTCCATCCATTTTAGATGCTTTGGGTATAACCATTGGTCTTGTTTTAGCATTTGGCCTTATGGGCTTTGTAAGAGAATTACTCGGTACCGGCGCTATTGGTCTTTTAGTGTTAGACCTCAGAATCTTTCCCGCAGAATTTGCTGTACCTTTGTTTGTTATGCCTGCCGGTGCTTTTATTGTTTTAGGCGTAATAGTTGGCATAATTAGCACTATAAAAATAAGTAAAGCAAGCAAGGAGAAGAAAAATGCATGATTTTATAGGGTTGTTTGTTGGTGCTTTTCTTGTGCAAAACGTTGTGCTTGCAAGCTTTTTAGGAATTTGTCCACTGCTTGGTGTTTCAAAAAAGCAAAGTTCTGCCTTTGGTATGGGAGTAGCAGTGCTTTTTGTTATAATGGCGGCTTCTGTCATGACTTTTGCGATTTATCACAATATCTTAGCACCATTTAATTTGCAATTTATGCGTACAATTGTATTTGTATTGATTAATGCTTCTTTTGTTCAGTTTGTAGAGATGTTTATTAAAAAATTTATGCCCCCTTTATATAAATCTTTGGGCATATTTTTGCCATTGATGGCTACAAATTGCGCTATATTGGGTGCGGTACTTATAAACATTGACCGCCGCCTTAGCTTTGGCGAGGCTATGGTTAACGCATTTGGTATATCTGCCGGCTTTTTGCTGATAATTTTTATATTTTCAACAATAAGGGAGCGTTTGGAACTTTCCTCTAATATTCCAAAGGGCTTTAAAGGCATACCTATTGCATTGCTGGTAGTTGGGATAATGTCCATAGCTTTTGCAGGATTTGCAGGAATGGGGTCATAACAACTATGAATATTATTGTTGGCGTGCTTTTAATAATTGCATTGGTGGGTGTATTTATAGGTACATACCTGCTAAATAAACGCATTCCTGTGCCGGACGATGTGGATATCCGTGCGGCTGCTTGTCATGGCTGCACCATAACTTCATGTCATAATCATAGTAAATATAACAAAGATAGCGAGGGGGCGTAAGCATGGAATCAGGGATGGATATATTTAATGTGCTTGGAATACCGGCTTTGGTAGCAGTAATCATAGGTGCAACATTGGGTCTTATGCTTGGCATAGCAGATAAATTTTTAAAAGTGGAACTGGACAAAAGAGTTGAAACTATACAAAGTATGTTGCCCGGTTCAAACTGTGGTGCCTGTGGGCATCCGGGTTGCGGTGGTTTGGCTGATGCTGTTGTAGAAGGAAAAGGAAAGTTAAAAGACTGTCCTCCGCTTAAAGCTGACCAAGAAAAACTTATTAGAGAGTACTTGGCAAATGCGGAAGGCCCTAATGGCGAGCGTCTTGATATGAGTAAAGTATAGAACAACCCTATGCCGTTGCGTTTGCTGATTATAATTTGGCATTATTTTCAGATATAGTTTCTTAGGAAACGCAACGGCAAGTGTTAAAAATACAGGTGTTGGAGGTATGTCGTGAAGCCTGATATAAATCAACAACTACAGCGTATTAAAGAAAAACTTAAAAAAGCAGGTAAGTGTGATTCAAAATATGAAATATTTGGCGCATCAGAGCATCATTACAAGTTAAACAAAATTAATAAAGAAGAACTTGATCGCATCCTTGCAGATAATGATTTTAAACTGCCGGAGGATTTTTATCAATTTCTTGTTTCTCTTGGAACAGGCGCAGGGCCATATTATGGTATAAGTAAAATTAGCAAATTGCTTAATGGAAATGATAATATGAATCCAAGCAAAGATTGTATTTTGTATCCAAAAATGAGTATTGAAGAATGGAACAATTTAATAGCTCCAATACTTGATGATAATATTTCAGATGAAGAATATGACAAAGCCCATGAGCGAATTATGGGAGGTTTAGCCTATATAGGAACACAGGGTTGTGAGTATGATATGTATATTGTACTTAATGGCTCCCACTGCGGAAGAGTTATATATACGGACAGCTTTTATGAAAATCAACCGTTTTTCTTTGTTTACGAAACTACATTTTTAGACTGGTATGAGCGTTGGCTGGATGAAATTATTGCAGGGTATGATATTTCGTGGTTTGGAACTAAAATGAGTGGTGATGAAACAGCATTAATTAATTTCTATACCACCGCTAAAGATGATGAAACCCGCCTTGCAGCATTAAATAGCATGTTTAAGTTCAAAAAATGCAGTTCAGGAACAATTTTATTTTTGAAAGCTTGTGCTGACGTAACAGAGGACAAAAGTTGTTTTACAACAATGGTAAGCCTTATTTGCAAAACATCTCCAATAGAGGGTGCAGACTATGTTTTGCGCTTGCTTGCAGGAGATGATAATGACATTTTATCGGCACTTACTACCCTTTGGCATTATTTCAAAGATAACTTAAACCCGTATATCCCATTTGTAAAAGAAGCTTTAGCTAAAACTGAAAGTGCGAAAGCTTTAACTTATGCAGGTTATATTTTGAATGCCACAAACAGTGCCTCGCTTAACAATTTTGAACGATTTTTACTTAGCAACGATGTAGGAATGGTTAAGGATGCTATTTATGCTTCGTGTTCGGCTGCACATGCTAACCAACGTCAAGCAGTAGATCTTGCTGTAAAGTTTCTTCAACACCTTGATGACAACGTGTTTCATGCATTTATTATGTTTTGGCCGATTTTCTCGGATAGCCGATTGCTACATATTTATGAACACTTTTTATCTTTACCTCAATTTGGTGAAAACTTAAACTTTTCCGGGAGAATTAAAGAGAGCATACAGCAAATGTAAAATAAATAATTTAAAGCCCTTCACTGCTGAATGGGCTTTTTTTAAGTAGAAATATAGTTTTTTAATAAAATTCTAAAATATCTTGTTCCATAGTGTGCGACCAGTTGATATATCCGGCTTCGCGCATTTTTTTTAGCAACTCATTAACAGATTTTTTTCCCAGAGAGCGCATGGCAATCAGTTGGTGAACATCTAAGCTTAAAACATCCTTTATCGTTTTAAAGTTGTTATTTCTAAGCGAATTATACACCCGGGAAGTAAGGTCAAGAGAATCTATAGTGCGGTCAGACCCGCTTGGTTTGGTTGCCCCTGCGCTTATGCCTGCACCCGGCCTGATGCCTATATACAAGATATCGGCATGTATCTTAAAGAGTTCTGTCAATTTAAAAAGGTCAAAATTTGTTGTGCTTCTTTCGCCACTTTCAATTTCTTTATAAGCAAGGTAGGTGATACCTAAAGCACCTGCTACCTCTTCAATGCTCATGTTGTTGATTATACGCTCTTTTTTGACATTAGAACCAAATAGAATATTAAACTGATTTTTATTTAGGTCAAACTTAATATGAGATTTATATTCATTTACATCATCTGATATCATTTTATATAGTGAATTATTTCCCTGTTCTCTAAAGAAATTTAAGCCTTCATCTACAAGGTTATAATCTTTATGGAAAATTCCATTATATATTAAGATTGCCCATCTAAATACAAGCGAATTTACTTCGTCACATGCTTTATTAGCTTCTTGGGAATATTTCACAAAATCAGCTTCTAAATCATCGTAAGATTCTATGAAATCTGAACCAAAATGCTTTACTCGTATTAAGCGTATCAGGATATTTAAACGTATAACCACTTTAAGATTTCCATAGGCTTCTTCATGAGAATAATCCTCTAATTGCTTTAACGCTTCTTCAGCAAGGGGGAAAATTTGATAGTATTTTTCCATATATTGTATTGACGCTGCCAAAATTCTTATATCATAAAAATCCCATTTTTCTGAATATGAAAGCCTTTCCATTATTGGAGCTACTATTTTACGACAGCTATCAAAATCTCTAAACTCATAATCCTCTTTAGCTGCTTTAATCACAAATAAAACATCTCTTATTTGATCATCTGCTCCATTTTTTTTAAGATAATCACGTAATTTAGCTTCTATGTCCTTAAATTTTTCTATGCCTTGGTTGCCACCAGTTAGAAAAAATTCATCCATTAGCTTATGTTTTAATTCCATATCAATATACCTCCTTATATTGTCATTGAAAAACAAGCTTGGAAAGTTCCAAGCTTATTTTTTCCCAAGTTATTTGTTAATGTCAATTTTAAAATGAAATAATAATTAGGCAAGCCAATTTTGAAGCGGATTGATAACCGTGATAACTAAACTCATCGCAAAACTAATATAATAATACAACATATAGCAAAACCCCCTTTCGGTAGCCACGTCATTTAGTAGAAAACTACCTTGTACTTAGAGCACAACACATGTTGGTAAATTACGTCAAAAATTTTCAAATATATTCATTTTAATACTGTATTTACCATTATTATCCAAATAGTGTTCATAAAAAAATATTTTATCTAGTTGAACTTTTTGTGTTGATTGAACTTCACTATAAGATAGCCAACATTTACATTGGCATATTGTGTCGAATTTTGGCACGTGAATTGGTCGAATCTCTACAAACGTTGAATTTACGGGGTTTGTAGCATGTGAATTTGATAAGTTTATGCTCAAAAATAAGCAAAAAAATAATTAAACCGTTCGTCAAATTAAGTCGTTGACAATTCGTTTGGGGGAGTTTAGACTATATTTCAGCACTGGAAAACACGCCCAAATTTCTTTTCGGTAGCTATGTAATGTTGTGAATGTAGGTGTTTAGAAAGGCAGGTGGGGGCTTATGAGGGTGGTTAGGTAAGTTGAAGGCCGTAGGTTTATGTAGTTACGTAACAAAAAAATTATATGAAAAACGAAAAGGAGAAAATTTACTATGTTAAAAAAAGTAATAGGCTTTATGCTAATGTTAGGATTAACGTTAAGTATATCTGCAACAGCACTAGCTAATGAAACACTCATTAACAAATTTGAATGTCCAAATGTAATTCGCGTAACAGCCATTTGTGCCATTACCGGGGATCCCTTTTATGCTCTCTTTGATCCTGAAACAAATATAGTTTCATCCTTTCAAGTAAATGGAGAATTTACATCCTATCGGCAACTTGAAAACAAAGAAGCTTTTTGGGATCTTGTTGCGTTTAATGCAAAAATGACAAACCCAGACTATATACTTCCTATTGCTATGTCAGCAACTCCCAACGCGGGAAGTGGTAGTTTTTGCCATGAAACAAACACGATGACTATGTATGATGGCTACGGGAATAGTATTGAAAAATATTTTGATAGTTTTGAAGAATTACTTGAATTTAGAATGTTGATGAGAGAAGCAGAAAATGCTTATGGATTTGCACCTGCTTGGAATAGTCAATTCAACACAGGGTGGCTTAGAACTTTTGTACCAATCGTACATCCGGTAGATTTCGACAGGATGAATTTGGTAGGTGGAAGATTTTATAGAGAGGGAGGAGGACACTTTACAGATATAGATTTGTTTATGCAGAGAGCATCTACGACTGATAATATATGGATGGATTTCTTGCTTATTAACCAGTGGGGAGATGATTTTCAATTTTGGCATAGCACACTTCGTAGACATGTATGGTATAGAATGAGATTTTTAAATGAAGCGTATGGGGCTAGAGTAAGTACAGAAGAACGTAGCGGAAATTTCCATCACAATTTTGAAATTTGGAA
>WQVX01000116.1 GCA_009785615.1 Defluviitaleaceae bacterium
ATTATTTTGTTTAAAAATTATGCCCTTACGAGTATCAAATTTAGTCGTAATATCTTTATTTAACCGTCCCTCGCCTGATAAAATATCCTCGAACTCAACTTTTGGAAGATTGTCTGCATTTGACTGTGTAGAGACACGTTTTACAATCTCTCCAAATTTCATTTCTTTCCAATTGCTTTTAAATCCTTCAAAACGCAATTTTGGTGTAGCTTCACCGGCTTGCGGAAACATCTGTTGCAAATAACCCTTTTTCAACTTCTTTAATTTATCCAGTTTACTCTTATGAAGGTCAATGGTGTTGTCAAAGGTACGAAAAAATGTACCAATTTGAGCTTGTTCTTCTGTTTCAGGTATATTTATCATAACTCCTGCAAATGCTCCATAGGTAATGTTTAGCAAGCCATCCATTCGTGCGCCGGAGGTAATTAACTTTGCTAATTCGCCATCAAGGATTTTGGTTGCAAACATATACTCTAAGAAGGCAGCAATAGATCTGTCTGTGCTTCTGAAGCTATGGTAAACTCTTGGAACAAGAGCTTCTTCATAGGTTTTTAGCTCAAAAACTACACCATATTTCGCCAATTTGGAATTACCTTTGTTGTAGGCAAGCTCACCTTTTGAAAGCAGAGTATAGTTTTCTTGCTCTTTTCCTGCAATGTTATTTGAGAACCTTTCTCGTTGATCAAGCCAACCATTGCCCGCAGATATAGTAAGTGTGGGCAAATCCATTCTACTGTCATTGCCTTGAATGCGTTCAATAACCGCCCCTAACTTCTGCGGCTCCCATTCATCAGCAAAGCCCTTAAATCTAATCTCGGGCACATTTATGTTTTCATCTTTCATAAAATAAGATCCCCCGGCTTTCCATGCAGCCTAAAACTATGCCGGCTCGGTATGCATTAAAAGCCTGCCCGCTTCATCCAGATATGTCTGTATAATTTTATCTATGATTTTATTGGAGCTACGGTCATGATCATTTAAAACCATTAAGGTATCCCAAATCTCTTCATGGCGTAGGTCTAGGGCTGATAGCTCTTGATCAAGCGTAGCCTTGCTTTTTGTTAATTCGTCAAAATAACGTTTTTTATCTTCAAGGTTGGCTGTTTTAGCAAAGCCTTCTACAGAAGCTCGTAACCCGGTTAATTTTTTGTCTCGCATAAAACGCTCAATCTCTGCTTCAGTTTCGTACATTGTACGACGTAGATTATCAATACGTTCTACTAAAAATTTATAATTTCCAAAATTCTCTAAATTTCTCTCAAGCATTTGGGCATTGCGTACTTTGTATTTATTATAGACAAATCTCAAGAAATTGGTGTAGTAAGCGTATACTACATTTTTCTTGTTAATAAACTCTACTGCACGCATCTGTTTTTTAAAATTTATTTTCAACTCGTGGCGTATACGACGTCTAAAAATATATAACAATGTAGAAATGACAATTACCATTAATATAATGATAGAAGTTGGCAAAAAAATGTCCGTACCATTAAAGATATATAAAAAACCTAAAAGTACAGTGACAACGATAAATACTCCAACCAGTCCCAAAGTAAAGATACGGATAAAGTTTAATCCCTTTTCCATATTTTCACGCTCATAGACCAGATCAGCACGTTCTCCGTATAAATATCCCAAATCCTGCTTGAGAAGCCGCTGGCGTTCTTCTGCCTCTTTTATTTGGGGAACAGCAAGAGCAGCTTCTTCTTCAAGCTTAAACATTTCTACCAATGACTTATCAAAATCTGACAATTGATTGTACAACATATTACGCTCTACTGTAAGTGACATAAAATATTCCAACAGCTTTTTTAACCTGTCAAGCTCTGTATCCGTAAGGCGTGCAAAGCACTCTAACTCTACCAGTTTTTCGTCATACTCTTGTAGACGTGTCCCAAGTTGGATGCGTTGCTTGGCGATGCGCAAGGCATCATCGCATAAGCTGGAAGTTTGGCGTATAGATGGATACAGAGGATCATCTTCATCCATAGCTTCAAAAAAGCGTTTAAATTTTGAGTATGTTTCAAAGTTAAGGTCATCTGAAGTATCTTTGAAGAATCTTCTAAAAAAAGGTAAGCGTTTAAGAAAGCTGAAGAATGAACGGCGTGGCTTTTTTTCAATTGGTATTTCAAGCTCTTCTGGCTGTACTTGCTGGGATTCGTCAACAAGGGCAAGGACATCATTGTTTTCATCCATAACAAATTCCTCATTCTATAAAAAAGTCTTGATACATAAGACTAGGTTGAACACCTGTATTATTCTGATATTTTCCGGATATATAAGGATCAAAAGGCCCTTCAATGGAATGGTAATAGATTTGGCACAAGGCCACTTCTGCATATACTCTTATTGGCTGGATACAGTGTATCTCTAAAGTCCAATAACCTTTAAAACCTACATCTCCAAAACCTGCGGTAACATGAACAAACAGACCCAAACGCCCTACTGAAGATCGTCCTTCCAGCATAGGAACACAATTGTTTGTTTCTGTATACTCCATAGTGCGGCCTAAATATAATGTACCCGGTTCCAAAATAAGACCTTCCGGTGGGATAGTAAGCGATTTGGTCTTATTAGGTTTCTTCATATCCAAACAATCTTCATCATATATTAGAAGCTCGTTATGAAGTTTTAGGTTGTAACTATTTGGGTTAAGTGATTTTTCATCAAAAGGATCAATGATGATATCTTTTCCCAGCCGTTCTTTTATCATACGTCCTGATAGGATCATAATAGCACCTTCTTTAAATAGTGACCTGTATAGGAATCATCCTTGGCTGCAATTTCTTCCGGCGTACCTGTTGCTACAATCATACCGCCACCATTGCCGCCTTCCGGCCCTAAATCAATAATATAGTCTGCTGTTTTAATTACGTCAAGATTATGTTCTATAACTACTACTGTATTGCCGTTTTCTGTAAGCTTTTGCAAAATTCCTACTAATTTATGAACATCTGCTGAGTGTAGTCCTGTAGTAGGTTCATCTAATACATATAAAGTGCGTCCTGTACTTCGGCGAGAAAGCTCTGTAGCAAGTTTAACCCGCTGTGCCTCTCCTCCTGACAAAGTAGTAGAAGATTGCCCCAGTTTTATATAACCAAGTCCCACATCCGCTAAAGTCTGAATTTTTTCACGCAAGCGAGGCAAATTATCAAAAAATTCAAGTGCTTCATCAATAGTCATTTCTAATACGTCGGAAATACTTTTCCCTTTGTAACGCACTTCTAATGTCTCTCGATTATATCTCTTTCCATGGCAAACTTCACAGGGAACATATATATCAGGAAGAAAGTGCATTTCAATTTTTAAAATACCATCCCCGGCACAAGCTTCGCAACGGCCTCCTTTTACATTAAAGCTAAACCGCCCTTTTTGATATCCACGTACCTTGGCTTCGGGTACTTGTGCAAAAACATCCCGTATTAAATCAAATAAACCTGTATAAGTAGCGGGATTTGACCTTGGAGTACGCCCGATAGGTGATTGATCTATTGCAATTATTTTGTCTAATGCATCTATGCCCTCTAAGCTTTTGTGCTTGCCGGGCTTCATTTTTGCTCGGTTAAGATCGCGAGCCAGTCGCTTATATAATATCTCGTTAACTAAAGAAGATTTACCGGATCCTGATACTCCTGTTACACAAGTAAATAGTCCTAACGGAAGATCAACATCTACATTTTTTAAATTGTTTTCTTCTGCCCCTATAATCGTAAGTTTTTTATCGTTAAAAGTACGCCGAGTGCCAGGGACAGCTATTTTCTTTTTGCCGCTTAGATATTGGCCGGTAATGGATTCTTTGCATTTTGTAATGTTTTTTACTTTGCCTGCAAAAACAACTTCTCCGCCATGGATACCCGCTTGAGGGCCGATATCTACTATAAAATCAGAAGCTCGCATAGTATCTTCATCATGCTCTACTACAATAAGGGTGTTGCCCAGATCTTTCAAATACATCAGGGTCTTTAGCAACCTGTCATTATCTCTTTGATGAAGGCCAATACTAGGTTCATCCAAAATATAAACTACGCCTACCAGCCCGGATCCTATTTGCGTGGCAAGTCGTATCCGTTGTGCTTCTCCACCTGATAATGTCCCGGCAGAGCGAGCCAGAGTCAGATAATCAAGGCCAACATCTACTAAAAAACCTGTACGCGCATGAATTTCCTTTAAGATAGGATCTGCAATTAGTTCTTGCGTTTCCGTTAATTTTATTTGGTTAAAAAAATCCATTACTCCATGTATTGCCATGCCGGTAATATCAGAAATATTTTGCCCGTTAATAGTAACGGCCAAAATCTCAGGCTTTAGACGTCTGCCTTTACAAGCAGGGCATAATATCTCTGTCATGTATGCTTCATATTCTTGGCGACGGCTAAAATCAGATATTTCTTGATATCTACGCTCCATATTATGAATTATGCCTTCAAAAAAATATTTGTAAGATTTACGATCGCCCCCACTTAGATATTCGATGTTAAGCTGTTTATCACTTCCATTCATAAGGATGTCTTTGATGTCATCGGGAAGTTCAGCATATGGGGAGTTTAAATCAAATTCATGATGTTCTGCCAAAGCTGCAAATATTGCATTGCTCATGCTGTTTTCTGAACCGATGGACTTCCAGCCTTGAACGTTTATAGCTCCTTCCAGTAAGGATAAAGCAGGATTTGGCACTATCAGTTCATGGTCAAAAATACGTTTCATTCCAAGGCCGGTACATGTTGCACAAGCACCCGCCGGATTGTTAAAGGAAAAAGAACGAGGTGCAAGTTCTTCCAAGTTGATTCCGCAATCCGGGCAGGAAAAATTTTGGCTAAACAGAATATCTTTGGTGCCTTCAGATTCTTCTGCACTAACTATCAGAAGTCCGTCTGTTAATGCTGTGGCTGCTTCAATGGATTCCGCTAGCCGCTTTTCAATTCCTTCACGCACTGTCAGCCTATCAATAACAATTTCGATGGTGTGTTTTTTGTTCTTCTCCATGGCAATAGATTCTGTAAGCTCATAAACAATGCCATCTACACGCACACGGACATAGCCACTGCGTCGGGCATTATCCAAGAGCTTAGTATGCTCGCCTTTTCTGCTGCGAACAACAGGTGCAAGTACCTGTAAGCGAGTGCGTTCAGGCAAGGTCATAATTTGATCCACTATTTGATCTACCGTTTGACGCTTAACTTCTCGGCCACATTTGTAACAGTGGGGTGTACCTACTCTTGCAAACAGAAGGCGCATATAGTCATATATTTCTGTTACTGTGCCTACAGTAGAACGTGGATTATGGCTTGTGGTTTTTTGGTCAATGGAAATAGCAGGAGACAGCCCTTCAATAAAGTCTACGTCCGGCTTCTCCATCTGCCCTAAGAATTGCCTGGCATAAGAGGACAAAGACTCTACATATCGCCTTTGTCCTTCCGCATAAATGGTATCAAAAGCTAAAGAAGATTTGCCGGATCCACTCATGCCCGTAAAAACTACCAGTTGGTTACGAGGAATTTCTATATCTATATTCTTGAGGTTGTTTTCCCTTGCACCTTTTATAATGATCTTTTCTTTTGACATATTCAGTATACTCCGTACTCTGTAAAATTTCATGAATCTGACAGATTTTATCACAAGCTTGCTTAATTGGAAAGTATAGTCATAATATAAATTACGTCCTACTCATGAATTTATGAAGGCCATAACATAAAATTAGCGCGGCATAACGACGTAAAGTTACGCCGTTATGCCGCGCTCAAAACAAAGTTAAGATGAGGGTCAAAAAAGCACCTTGGTATTGACGTGCTATCTGCTATAAAATAAATTCTGACAATTTATCATCCGGGTTGGCAATGATGCCGGAGTCTAAAAACATACCTGATTCGCCCGCTACTTCTGTTGCACGCATAATCGCGGACTCAACGGCAGAAATTTCTCCTGTAAGCGTAATAAATGATTTTCCACACATTCCTTTTGCTAATCTTACTTCAATCAAATCTACAATAGCCGTTTTTATCGCAGTATCTGCCGCCATTACTGCGGAAGCTGCGTCAAAAGTTTCAAGAACACCAAGAGCATGAATTTTTTCTATTTGAGTGGTACCATAAATAGCAGACAAAAGACTTTCATGAGGATTTCCTAATATAAATCCGCTGATATAACGCTGGCCAAATGCGGATTTAACTGCTTCTACAGAGGCATTGACAGCACTTAATAATCCTGCTGCAACAATCATATACTTGCCGGGACAAACAGGCTGAGCTTCTACAATATCAACATTTGCAGTTTTTACCATCATATCTACAGCTTTTATCCCGGTTGATACAGTTGTGAATTCTACAATAGCTAGAGCTTTTTTCATATACTACACCTCATACTTTGCCAGGCCAAGTCTCATAACCAGTCGATTTGTATTTACATATCTATATTTTCTTGCATCAGAAACTAAAGCAGCTTCCAATTTTTTAGGCTTTATACCATTTTCAATTAAAGATGTTTTAATTATTTTGTTTAATGATCGTGGAGATAAACTTTGAGGGCAAGCAATCATCTCGCACAGGCCACACAAACTACAATACATTATTCCATGAAAAGCTTCAGAACTATAATATCTTGAACACGATGCCTGCATTATTTTATGTGGCTCTATTGGATATCCCAGCAGATATCTGGGGCACATATCCGTACATGTTCGACATTGGCAACAAGCAGAGGCTATTCTGTTTATATCTGCATTATTGACTTTCTTCATGCTTTTTTGAGCTAACATATGATCATTTGGTAATACTAAAACAGCATTTGTTGTTTTCTTTATTTCATCTGATGGAAAAGCTCTACCACCCATCATTGGCCCGCCTGTGATAAAAGCAGGATTTTCTACTGTTATATTTCCTGCCTGTTTGACAGCTTCTTCTATAGTTGTACCTAAAGGAATAAGAACAATGCTGGGGTTTTCTACTTCACCAATAATTGTTACCCATTTTTGAGTAACGGGCAAGCCCTGTTCCAAGGCATTATAAATATTGTAGGCTGTTTCTACATTTAAAACCATGCAACCTGATTCTATAGGAAGGGTACCGGGTTGTATCACAGTACCTAAAGCTTCGTATATCAATACTATTTCGTCACCAACAGGATAAATATCATCTAAAAGTGCAAGTTTCATACGTGGCTCTAATTTAAAACTAACAGCGGATATGGCCGCCTTATAATTCTTTTTTATGGCAATAACAACAGAGGCATCTAATATATCTGATAGCTTGCCTAGTGCTGAAAGTATTTCGTTAGGATAACAGGCAAGTAACCGCTGGTGTACTTTAAGTAAAGGTTCGCATTCTGCGCAATTAAGTAAAATAGTGTGTACTTGGCTGTCCATCTTCAAATGAGTTGGAAAACCATCGCCACCTACCCCTACTATGCCGCAATCCCGGATTATCTTTTTAATCTCATCTATGCCCATAGTCTAATATGTTCCCTCATCAACAATACCAACAATTGCAGCGTCTACAGGCATATCTCCTGCATCATATGCGAATTTTGCATTGTATCCGCATACTACAATTACCGTTTCTCCGACCCCTGCTCCAATATTATCAATTGCAATAAAGGAGCCTACTCCGTTTAAAGAATCTAAAGGTTCTACAATGGTAAATTTACAACCTTTTAATTTGTCGTTTTTGCGTGTAGCTATAACGCTTCCTGTAACTCTGCAACAAAGCATACCTGTAATTATCCTTTCGACTTTACATCCACCACTTCAAAGCGTTCAAATACTAACAACATATCTTCAGAAAATTCTAATCCAAATTCAGCTAATTCATTAGTAAAAGCTTCTTTATGCCCATTCCACCAATATTCAAAGGTTAGGTCGCCTTCGGCAAGTGCAAGTTCTTCAGGTACTTCGTTCATCTTTATAAGCTGAATTTCAGTAGTTTTAATAATTGCTACAGGATCGTCTTTACTGTTAAGAATAATTGTATACATGTCAATGGTAGGTAGGGGCAGATTTTCTATTTCATAAAGGGCGTATGCACTACAAGTAGCCGTTTTTTTACCATTGATAATTAATTGAGCCAATTCATCTACAATGCCATCATAGCCAAATTGCTCAGCAACAACTGATTTTGGCTGCTCTTTGCCTTTCCAAAATTCATTCCGGTATAGTTGCGCACTTTCATTCATTTTTCATACCTCACATTTAAGCTGTTTTATTTTATCTATATTTTATTTTATGCTCATAAAGCTATACCTGTGGCAGTATGGTCTCTATGTCTATGTGTGGTCTGGGAATTACATGGGCAGTGACTAATTCTCCTAACTTGCCCGCTGCACTTACCCCTGATTCTACAGCAGATTTTACAGCACCAACATCGCCACGTACCATAACTGTAACTAGCCCGGATCCAATTTTTTCTATACCCACCAAATATACATGGGCAGCTTTACACATAACATCTGCTGCTTCAATTGCAGCTATTAACCCTCTGGTTTCTATCATTCCCAATGCTTCTTGCGCCATCTTCTTTATATCTCCTTTCTTGGATTTTTCATTTTTTATGGTTTCTATTTTTTCTATCTTTGTTACTTCTTGCAGCTCTATTGCTTTAATTTCTTCAACCGGAGAAATAACTATTGTTTTGGTCTTTTCTTGCCCCTTTTTAGACTCTCGTATTCTCCCGGCGTCCCTCTTCTTGGAAAAGGATTTTTTTGCCAATGGTAACACACCTTCCTTTCACTTTTGATGCACTTTTTGCAATTGATCGTATAATCTTCTCATCTATAATTTGGGTAGAATCTTTTCTACATCACTGTGTGGCCGTGGTATTACATGCGAGGCAACTAACTCACCAAGACGAGATGCCGCCGCCGCACCACTTTCTACTGCTGCTTTTACAGCACCAACATCACCACGCACCATAACTGTCACCAATCCGGAGCCAATTCTTTCTATTCCTGCTAAGGTAACTTCTGCCGCTTTTGTCATAGTATCTGCCGCTTCTATAGCTGCTGTTAAACCTCTGGTTTCGATCATTCCTAACGCTTCTTGTGCCATTAATATCACCTTTCTGATTTCATGCTTTTTATATGTTATAAACTTAGCTCTTTTATTACCCTTCCGGTAATTTCTTTTACCATATCGTCTGATGAAGCATCGCCTTGCGGATTTACTGTAGTTGAACAACTATGGCAATTGGGGCCGCTTTTATTGTGGCACAATTCAGCCGGATGTTTGCCCGGAATTCCAAATTGCCTACGTACATCATACAATTTTTGTACTTGCGCAGGACTAAGTTCTTTTGGGCCGCCAAGCATTTTTGAACGGTATAGTAACTCCGCATAAAATTCTAAGGATTCCATTTTATGATAGGCGTTTATTAAATCGTGTCCCCATGTAAGTGCACCGTGAGATTCTAATAATACGGCATCGTAATGTTGCAGATACTTTTCTATGTTATCAGGTATTTCCATAGTTGAAGGAGTGCCGTATTCTACAATGGGTACGCATCCCAAAAAAATAACAGCTTCGGGCATAATAGGTTGTGTTAAGGGAATACCTGCAATAGCAAAGCTTGTGGCAAAGGTCGGATGAGCATGAACAACTGCATTTACATCACTACGTTTTTCATATACACGCATATGCATTTTAATCTCAGAAGAAGGACGATAGTTGCCTACAGCATGGATTATATTCCCTTGGGCATCTACTTTACATATATAGTCCGGGGTCATAAAGCCTTTGGATACTCCTGTGGGTGTACAAAGCCATTCTTTATCATTTAGCTTGACAGAAATATTGCCATCATTTGCGGCCGCCATGTTGCGGTCATATATCCGCTTTCCAATCTCACAAATTTGTATTTTTATTTCATATTCGTTTGCCATAATTATTTCTCCTTTTGCTATATAAAAATTAAATGCAACTTATCGGCTGATAAGCATTGTGTTATATTATTTTCATTTTTCAAAATATGATAAACTAGCCAAATGAAAATAATAGAATTTAAACCAACAAATTACTCAAGCAACTTAACAGAAATGTAGTGGGAAGAAACAAGTGAATGTTTTCCTCAAAATGGAAATATTGACCACTATAAACGCTGTGCTATACCTATTTGGATAACGGAACTAAATAGAAGGTAGAACCCCATGTGCGTCCAATTAAGAGATAAGACGAAAAATAGTATACTTTCGTTTGCGTTTAGAGGAAGCACAAATTTTTGGAATTAAATATAAAAATTCTTTTTTTATTCGTGACGCTATGTA
>WQVX01000117.1 GCA_009785615.1 Defluviitaleaceae bacterium
ACGGGGTTTTGTCTAGTTTTGTATCTTTCTGTATCTACGAGCTTTGCCATTACGTAATCAAGTAGTGAAAAACCCTCTGAATCTTTGGCTGTCCAAATTTCATAGTAATATCGCACTTTTGTCCAATGCGGAAAATCACCCGGGATATTGCGCCATGAGCAACCATTCTTTAATAGATACAATATGGCGCAAAAAACATCATACAAATCAACTTTGCGCGGACGGGTTATTTCCCTGAAATTCTCCAAATCATGAATTATCAATTCGAATTGTTCTCGTGATACGTCGCTTGTGTATACTTTTCGCATAATCAGCCCTCCAGGATTGGATTTTTTCTGATTATAACTTATTTTGTATTTTTCGAAAATCCTTATGCCTTATTGTATTGTTATTTTAAATACATGACAGGTTCTTACGTGCTTCGTGTCGGTGAAGGGGGAGGGCGCAATTTCCGCTTACATCAACACGTAAACGTGTTAATGTCAATCGGAATTACTATAGTATCAAAAAAACGTGAGCCAGACGGATTATTACTTCGCCAAACTCACGTTTTCTTATTAAATTATTACTCTATTTTTGTATCAAATGAACTGCAAATCCCGAAAAATCTAAATCTGTATAAATAGCTTTAATATTTCCACTTGCATCTTTTTTTGCAGTTTCATCCAAAAACTTAATTCCTTTAGAAGAAAGCTGATACATTGCCCGCTCCATAGAGTTTGTGCCTATAGCAATGTGACCATGCTTGCCTCTGCCGGGTAAAGGTGTCATAGTCTCTAACACTGATCCTGCAAAAACAGACGAATTACCGGGTTTGTATTCAAATCCAAAAAGATTGCTAAATAGTTTAGCCACATCCTGCGTATGCGCTTCAGTTTCGCAGTTTACGCCAACATGAGCCAAAGTAAAACCTAAAACAGTAGTAACAGCTTCTCTTGTCCTTTTTGTGACTTCTGCAAAGTCACCTGCATCAATCAATTTAGGGTCTACCATCCAACTGCCACCACAGGCAATTACTTTTGGAAAGCTCAAATAATCGTTAATATTTTTAGCATTTACTCCGCCTGTGGGCATAAATGTTAAGCCGGTATATGGCCCGGACATAGCTTTGATAGCAGCTATACCACCAGCGTTTTCAGCAGGAAAAAATTTCACTGTTGTAAGACCAAGAGCCATAGCCGCTTCCATGTCGGTAGGTGTGCTGCATCCCGGGCATACAGGAATGTTTTTTGCAATACAAGCTTTTACAACTTCAGGGTTAAATCCCGGAGATACAATAAATTTCGCGCCTGCATTAATAGCTTTATCCAGTTGCTCTAATGTCAAAACTGTTCCTGCGCCTACCAGCATTTCAGGGAATTCATTTACAATATTTTTGATGGACTCTTCTGCCGCTGCTGTCCTAAAAGTAACTTCGGCACAAGGCAATCCGCCTTCTGTTAATGCCTTGGCTAAAGGAGCAGCATCTTTTGCACTGTCCAATTTTACTACAGGCACAATACCTATTTTTTTTATTTGTTCCATTATTGGGTTCATAAACATTCTCCCTATTTTTTGTGATTAACGTTGTACGCGGCCTGATGCATCGCCACCTGCAAGGGCTTCTACCTCAGCAACGCTCATTAGGTTAAAGTCATGTTCAATAGAATGTTTGAGGCATGAAGCTGCTACAGCAAAGTTTAGAGCTTTTTGGTTGTTATAACCACTAAGTAAAGAGTAGATAAGTCCGGAACCAAAAGAGTCTCCACCGCCTACGCGGTCTACAATATGAACTTTGTATTCGGGGGCAAAATATGCTTCTTTGCCATCATAAAGCATAGCAGACCATAAATTGTCGGAAGCTGATAGGCTAGTCCTTAAAGTAATGGCGGCTTTTTGCAAGTTATACTTTTCAACAAGAGTTTTAGCTACAGAAATATATCCCTCGTGGCTAATTTCTCCTTTTGTAACATCAGATCCTTCAGCTTTAATGCCAAAAACATCATAAGCATCTTCTTCATTTGCAATAACAACATCTACATACTCAATTACTTCTGTCATAACTTCTTTGGCTTTTTCTTTGCTCCAAAGATTTTTACGATAGTTAAGGTCGCAGCTTACGGTTACACCAAGCTTCTTAGCTGTTTTTACTGCATCTAAAGTGGCTTTCGTAGCTTGATCACCTAATGCCGGAGTAATGCCTGTTGTATGAAACCAATCTGCGCCTGCAAGAAGTTTTTCCCAATCAAATTCGCCCGGCTCTACCAAAGCAATAGCGGAATCTGCTCTGTCATATATAACCTTAGAAGCACGTTGAGATGCACCTTTTTCTACATAGTACGTGCCCAAACGCTTTCCACCGCGCACAATTCCGCTTACATCTACACCAAAACGACGTAGTTCGTTAACTGCACATTGGCCTATCTCATGGGCAGGAACTTTTGTTACATAAGCAGAATTTAAGCCGTAATTTGACAAAGCTACAGCTACATTAGCTTCTCCACCGGAAAAAGTTGCTTCAAACTCCTTGGCTTGTACAAAACGCAAATATCCTTTAGGATTTAAGCGCATCATGATTTCACCAAAACATACTACTCTTTTCATTGTAAAATGCCTCCTTATTAGTACCCATTTTGCTTAATATTGCAAAATGGTATAGATGATTTTTCATTGTATTAATTCTCTCAGAAGGATACCAAAAAAGCAATAGACTCTGTAAATTCTACACCATAAAACATGCATTAACACATTATCTTAAATTAATCAATACAATTTGATTTCAGTAGTTGACTTATTTCCCAAGACCGGATATACTAAATCCTGTCCCTTAATTAACGTAGCATCTGTACTATGAACGGGCAGGATGTATATAAATCAGTTTTGTTCCTTTTAGGCATACCGCATGTGCTTGTAATAGGAAAAAGCTAGTTTTTGAAGTCGTGACCGTTCACGGTACATAGGGCATTTCGGAGGTTATAGCTTTTTGGGTACATAAAACCTTTACCGAAAAAATCCTATTTGTGCTACGCAAACAAACGGAAGGAGAAAAACATGAAGAAAAAAATTGCAATGCTGTTGGCATTAGCATTAACTGTTGCTTTAATTCCTAATGCTGTTTTTGCTCAAGAAGATGAAGAAAACGGTTACGATGCTGCCTATGAAGATGTCTATAATGATGAATATTATTATGGCGAAGAAGATGTAAACGAAAATGACTACGCTGAAAATGATTATTATGACGAGGCTTATTATTACGAAGAAAATGAAGCCTACGAAGAAAACGAAGCTAATGAGTACTACTATGAAGAAAATGAAGTCTACGAAGCTGTTGAGTACTATGAAGAAGATGAAGTTATTGTAGACTATAACGACGTTGAAGATTACGTTTACGAAGAGGCAAACGACTACCAAGAAATTGAGCCAATAATGGCAGAGGTTGATCCTACCCCTGTTTCAGCTACAACCATACGTTTTGTAATTGATGAAACTGCTTTTACTATCAATGGTGTAGTAAATAATCTTGATGTTGCACCTTTTATTTCTGAAGGTCGTACAGTAGTGCCTCTGGCAGCAGTTGCTGAAGGTCTTGGTGCTAATGTATCATGGGATGGAGACACTCGTGACGTAACTATTGTTAGAGGTGTTACAACTTTAGTTATTAATGTTGATACTGCACTTCCCGGTAACATGGGTTCGCCTGTTGTAAGAGATGGACGTACTTTTGTACCTCTTGCCTATGTTGCAGATGCTTTAGGTGCAACAACACAATGGGATCCGGATGCCCGTGCTGTTTATGTAATAGAAAACTAATAACGGCAGAGATGTATACACGATTCACAATTTAATCCTGAAGGGAGTATATTTCCTTCAGGATGTTTTTTTCTCATTTTATAGCAGGCTACACCTTACAGGAGGTTCTATGAATCCGCTTTTCTCCCCTTTACACTCATTGGAAAGTTATCAAAGTATATCGCTTGCCAATAGTCCCTTGTTGGTGACAGGCGTAATCGGTTCTGCTAAATGGCATTTGGCATCTTCATTAATGGCCAAAGAAAACCGCCCGGGCTTAATAATTACTTATTCAGAACTTAGTGCAAAAACGATATATGAAGATTTTAGATATTTTTTCCCGGAAAATTGTCGATTATATCCTACTCGTAATCCGCTTTTTTATGCCGCCGATGTAAAAAGTACTGACATTACTCGTAAACGGTTTACTATCCTTTCAGAACTCTTAGAAAAAGAATCGCTTGTAATTATTTTATCAGCAGAAGTTTTACTTGACCGCCTTACTCCTAAAAATACCTTTGTAGACAATATATTAACATTACATTTAGGTACCTTTATGGAACCGGAAAATTTGATTCTTACTTTAAGTAATTTAGGTTACAAACGGGCAACTCAGGTAGAAGGGCCGGGGCAATTTGCTATGCGAGGCGGCATTATAGATATCTGCACAATCAGAGAAATAGGAAATAGTAGTGCAGACCGGGATAGTACAGCTTTAAGGATAGAGTTTTTTGGCGACGAGATAGATTCTATCCGACTGTTGGATGTCATCACTCAGCGTTCCGGTGATAGAATAGAAAAAGTTGATATATTCCCTATGGAGGAACTAAACAAGCATAACCCAAGTAATGAAGAAACTAACCTATTAAATTATTTACCAAAGGATACAGTCATATTTTTTGATGAGCCTAATTATATTTCTACTCATATAAAAACTGTATTGGCAGAGTATGAAGAAGGTGTTAAAGGGCATCTTTTAAAGGACGGTGCTTTGCCGGTTAAATCAGAAATGCTTCTAACTTATGAACAAGCTTTACATCAGGTTGATGAATTTGATACTGTCTTATTAACAGACATGGCTGGAGTGATAGATAACTTTACGCCAAAATCAATGGCATCTTTTACAGTAAAAGCTTGTCCTCCTTTGCGAAGAAATCCTGAAGAGCTAAAAGAAGATATATCATTTTGGCTTGATCAAAATTATAAACTATTGATTTTAGCCGGTAACGGACAACAGTTGACTAAAACACTGGTAGAATTTGAAATCCCGGCTAGATATGAAGAAAATTTAACAGATCTGCCACCGAGAATTGTCACCATTACTAACGGAACTTTAGCTTCCGGGTTTGAATATCCGGAATGTAAAATAGCAGTTATAACCGATAAAGAAATATTTGCGAAAAAAGATAAAAAACGTAAGCGACGCCGTAATCAAAACGGGGCAAAAATAGACAATTTTACAGATTTGCGCCCGGGTGATTATATCGTTCATGATAATCATGGGGTGGGAATATTTGTTGGCATAGAGCAGATTGTTACAGATGGTTTAAGCAGGGATTATTTGAAACTGGCTTATTCCGATGGCGGTAACTTATATGTTCACACTAACCAAATGGACATGATCCAAAAATATATTGGTGGTGCCGAAAAGCTTAAACTTAATAAGCTTGGTGGTGCCGATTGGGCAAAAGCAAAATCCAGGGTACGTGGGGCTGTAAAAATTTTGGCTCAGGATCTTGTAGCACTATATGCTAAACGACAAGCGTCAAAAGGCTTTGTTTACAGCCCGGACACTGTATGGCAATCAGAATTTGAAGGTCTCTTTCCATATGAAGAGACTGATGACCAAATATCTGCTATTGAAGATGTAAAAAAAGATATGGAGTCCGAAAAGGTAATGGATCGCTTGATTTGCGGGGACGTTGGATATGGTAAAACAGAAGTTGCTATTAGGGCAGCTTTTAAGGCTGTCCAGGATGATAAACAAGTAGCTTATCTAGTTCCTACTACGATTTTGGCTCAGCAGCATTATTTAAATTTTACTTCCCGCTTAAAAGATTATCCTGTAAAAATAGAGCGTTTGTCCAGATTTCAAACAGCGAAAGAACAAAAAGATACTTTGCATCGCTTAGGCAAGGGCGAAACAGACATTGTTATAGGTACCCATCGGATACTATCTAAGGACATGAAATTTCATAATCTTGGGCTTATTATAATAGATGAAGAACAGCGTTTTGGTGTGTCTCACAAGGAAAAATTAAAGGCACTTAAAGAAAATGTAGATGTATTAACACTAACTGCTACACCAATTCCAAGAACTTTACATTTAAGTTTGACGGGACTAAGAGATATGAGTCTGCTTAATGAGCCTCCGGAAGAGCGTCAACCCGTGCAGACATACGTAATGGAACATAATTCAGAATTTGTGAAAGAAGCCATCAACCGTGAATTAGCTCGCGATGGGCAGGTTTATTACCTTCACAACAGGGTTCGCAATATAGATGAAGAGGCCGCAAAGGTAAAGAAGCTGGTACCTCATGCAGAGATAGCTTTTGCCCATGGACAAATGTCAGAAAATGAACTTGAAAATATTATGATGGCATTTGTAGCAGGAGATATACAAGTGTTGGTTTGCACTACCATCATTGAAACAGGGCTGGATATTTCTAATGTTAATACCATCATTATACAAAATGCTGATTTTATGGGTCTAAGCCAGTTGTATCAATTGCGGGGAAGAGTAGGAAGGTCTAATCGATTGGCCTACGCATATCTAATGTATCAAAAGGACAAAATTTTAGAAGAAACAGCTCAAAAGCGTTTGCAAACAATACGTGATTTTACAGAGTTTGGGGCAGGTTTTAAAATTGCCATGCGCGATTTAGAAATACGTGGAGCGGGAAATTTGCTTGGTGCAGAACAGCACGGGCATATGGATACAGTAGGATATGATATGTATTGCAAGCTATTAGCCGAAGCAGTACAAGAGCTACAAGGTGAAACAACTGTTCAAAATTTTGAAACAACTGTAGATTTAGTTGTAAATGCATATATCCCGGAATATTTTATAGAGGACGAAGTTCAAAAACTTGAAATATATAAAAAAATCTCTCAAATCCAAAATCAACAGGACAGCAACGATATGCAAGAAGAAATAGAGGATAGATTTGGAGACTTGCCTCAGCCGGTACAAAACTTACTTGATATCGCGCTCTTAAAAGCACGGTCACGCCGCTTAGGTGTTATTTCTATTGCAGAAAAACAACTTAGATTAGTAATTACCTTCAAAGAAGATGCTACTGTAGATGTGGATCGCTTAACTTCGTTGGTATCTAAAGAGGCAGGACGGTTGCTGTTTACCATGGCACCTAATCCGTATCTTACCTGCCATATACCGGAATCAGATAATACACAATCAAAAGCTATGGAAGCCTTGGAATACGTACTTGATGGATTGGAAGGAACATATAGTACCTCCACTTCGCACTAACGTGCTTCGTGTCGGTGAAGAGGGCGCAATTTCCGTTTGCATCAACACGTAAACGTGTTAATGTCAATCGGAATTGCTATAAGCAAAATAATGTAAGGAGGATTGCCATGGACAAAGCAGAAGCTTTAAACAAGATGAAAATTTTAGTTCAAAAATTAAATGAGGCATCCAAAGCTTATTATCAAGAAGATCAAGAAATAATGTCCAATTTAGAATACGATAAATTGTATGAAGAACTTGAAAAGCTGGAATCGTCTACAGGTATACAATTAACTGAAAGCCCCACGGCTAAAGTGGGATACGAAGCAGTAGAAGGATTAGAAAAAGTCTCACATGAAGTTCCTTTGCTTTCTTTAGATAAAACAAAAGCTATAGCCAAGCTTGTAGACTTTTTAGGTGAACACGCCGGACTGCTTTCTTGGAAACTAGACGGGCTTACCATAGTGTTAATTTATGAAAATGGCGTACTGGTGCAAGCAGTCACTAGGGGCAATGGCTCAGTTGGCGAAGATGTAACTCATAATGCACGCACTTTCAAAAATATTCCTTTGCGTATACCATATACAAAACGCCTTCTTGTTCGTGGAGAAGCAGTTATAACTTATGAAGATTTTGAAACCATTAATTCTGTTATCACAGATGAAACTGATAAATATAAAAACCCTCGTAATTTATGTAGCGGAACCGTACGTCAATTAGACAGTTCCATAGCGGCAGAGCGTCCAATACGTTACTATGCATTTTCAATATTAGCGCAAAATGATGTTAACCAAAATGATCAAAAAAGTAAGCTAAACTTTGATTTAAAATCTCATCAGCTAACTTTTTTATCAGATATTGGTTTTGAGGTAGTAGAACATCTTTTATCGACGAAAGAATCTGTTAAAGAAGATGTAAGTGCATTTAGAAAAAAATTATCTGATTTAGGTATGCCATCTGATGGCCTCGTTTTGACATACGATGAAATTCAATACAGCATATCTTTGGGTTCCACCTCAAAATTTCCAAAAGACGCCCTTGCATTTAAATGGGCAGATGAACTTGTAGAAACAACTTTGCGATATATCGAATGGAACACATCTCGCACAGGACTTATAAACCCTATTGCAGTCTTTGATCCTATTGAAATAGAAGGCACTACGGTTAACAAGGCAGGGCTTCATAATGTAAGTATTGTACGGCAATTGGAGTTAGGCGAAAATGATAAAATAACTGTATATAAAGCTAATATGATTATTCCTCAAGTGGCAGAAAATAAAACTCGCAGTAACACCGCTTTATTGCCGGAAAAATGTCCTGTATGCCAAGGCTCAACCGAAATTTTAAAACAAAAGGGCGGAAAATCTGATGCTGACGGAGAGATTGGAGAGGTTCTATATTGTCTTAACCCTAGCTGCCAAGCACAACTTATAGGTTCGTTGGTTCATTTTTGCAGCCGCAATGCCATGAATATAGAGGGATTATCTGAGCAAACTTTAGAAAAATGGGTAGACCGGGGATTTGTATCCGATTATACAGATATTTTTGCTTTAGAAAGCTACGAAGATAAAATCACTCAAATGGAAGGTTTTGGACAAAAATCATTTAATAATTTAATGACTTCTATAGAACGAGCTAAAGATGTACCTTTGGCAAATTTTATATTTGCACTAGGTATTAAACATGTGGGATTAAGCAATGCAAAACTGCTGTGCGAGCAATTTGGAGATATAGAAACAATAATAGAAAAATCTCAGGATATTGACGCTCTGTTGTCTATTAAGGGCTTTGGCGAAGCTATTGCTAATAGTTTGCAAGTTTATTTTGCTGATACTAAAAACTTGGCAATGTTAGAAAAAATTAAAGATACACTTAGGATAAAATCTGCAAAAAAGATTGATTCTGAGGCATTACCGGGAAAGTTACAAGGACTCACTTTTGTAATTACAGGCAGTGTTAATCATTTTAATAATCGTAAGGCATTACAAGCCTTCATAGAAGAACATGATGGAAAATGTACAGGAAGTGTTTCTGCAAGTACTTCATACCTAATCAATAATGATACAGACTCTTCTTCCTCCAAAAATAAGAAAGCACAATCACTTGAAATTCCTATACTTACAGAGACGATGTTTTTAGATTTGATTAGAGGTCATTAAGGGGTTTACGAAAGTAAAAACTGTTATTGTCGTTATGCTTATGTTATAATCCGATGGTAAGCGATTAAACGAACATAGAAGGGAATGCCAATGAGTAAAGCTTTTTCATAAGTGCGCAACTTGCACAAAAAGGAAGTGTTTTTTATGGAAACCTCCAAGCGTGATGTTGCATACGAACTTGATGGTCAACTGTTTGTTTGGGATAAAATAAAAGCAGAAAGTAATAAAGTGAAGCACGGCATATCATTTGAAGAGGCTGCATCAGTCTTTGTAATTGATGGCGCAGAAGAATTTGATGATGATGGTCACTCCGATGACGAGGAAAGGCTTATTGTAATTGGATTAAGTCGAGAGATGCGTGTTCTTACAGTCGTTCATTGTTGGCGAGAAGATAACACGACTATACGGATAATTTCAGCTAGAAAAGCTACAAAATTGGAAGAAAAACTTTGGAAGAGGTGATACTGTGAAAGCTGAATATAATCTTAATAAAATGAAACGCAAGGGACACCCTCTTCGTGAAAAGGTGTCACGAGGTGAGATTGTATTGATGAGTCCTTTGGACATCCCAAATAGAGAAGCCAAGTTGTCTGCACTTCTTCCCGATGAGCGGAAATTTGTCACAGAGTTTCTTGAAGCACTCCAAAATGAAAAGGGGATGCCCGTTTAAGCATCCCCTTTACTCCCTTCCTTACGTAACAAAACACCTTATTTAAAATCTCCTTTTCATCATTTTTGCGGTC
>WQVX01000118.1 GCA_009785615.1 Defluviitaleaceae bacterium
GAGACTATGAATGGTATCTTGAACCTGAATATGTGCCCATTGACTTCCATCACTCATGGTTACAATACGGCTTACATACAAGCTGTTTCCGGTTCTTAAAGTGCCTGTACTTTCAGCAGTAGGCAGTGGATTACTACGTATGGTAGTAGTAACTGTGCCGGCATTAGGAGCAACATATCTTGTTCTTGTGCCTTCTTCCAATACTCTTTCAGAAACCATATGAGCTTGAAGATGGGCAGGATCAATATAACGTGTTGGTTCTTGGCGAAGATTGGTTGGGAACCTATCATTGGATATTGAAACTGCTCTTGCTCCGTGTTCTCTGTGAACGAGTACCCTTTCACCAATTTCCAAATGTCCCACGATATTTCGATCGTTTTGTCCCGGTGTTAAATTACGATTGTTAAAAACAGGAATTCTTCTAGTTGCTTCTCGGCTACCAATTGGAGCATCGTTTGCATAAACTACTTGTGGCGAAACCAATCCTAAAGCAACTATAGAAACCACCATAACCAAAATCAGGGACAAGGGTTTTTTGTAATTTTTTACCATAACAACATACCTCCCTCAATTTTTTTCCTTTATTTAGCACCATAATACTTTATATCATACAAAGTAAACACATGTCAATACTTTTTACACGATTTTCCACGTCCTATGCACGAAAGGTTATGTCAAGTGCGTTTTTATTCCCATACCACCCAATTTTCTAAGGCAGTATTTAATATTTCTTGTTGAGGACGTCTAAATTGTTCAATTGCTCGTGGGACATTCATTCTGCCATTAATAAAACTTTCTGCTAAAATGTTATGCATCCAATCAAAGCCTGAAACTGTCAATCCAATGTCAAATTTACCTTGATTGTTTAAAATATCAATTGCGCGCAATGCATCTCTATTTACAGAAAATAGGCTGGTGATATATTCTTGATCTCTTTCAAATTGCAGATTTGTATTTGTACCGGACCATTGAGATATGCCTTCAAAAATGGTATAGATATCCTCCGGATTACGAACTCCTCTGGGGACTGCAAGTCCCATTCCAAACCCTTTCATAAAAGAGTATGAACCTTCGTTATTTGGCCCCCCGGGAAAAGGAACAATAGTATATGCAAAATTTATATTTGCTTGCTGCAATGCCCATTCACTAATTGGAAAAAAGACTGATTGATTTTCTAAAAAAGCAAAAAAATTTCTGTCCCGATCTTGAATGTGATGATTATTTTGCCAGATCCCCTCTGTATTAAATATTTGGTATGCAAATTGCAAAGCAGCTATAGTTTTCAAATTATCATAGTCATATCTAAAATTGTACACCATATTGCCATCATTAGCAGCAATCAAATGCGTAATGATTTCTCCGGGAACACCACTTATGCCAAATTGATTATGCTCAGTTGCCAGATTCATAATCTCCCAAAAGCGAGCAAAAGTCCACTCGCCATTTTCATACAATGTTACCGGGTTATCTGCCCCTATTCTTCTGATTAGATCTAAGTTAACACCTAAAAACACACCCTCAAAATTTAAGGAATAGGGGGCAAATGTCCAGTAGAAGCCCATAAAATTAGCGGAAGGCCGCACCCAATGTTGGTTTTCCCATAAATCAGCACCGGGTGGCACAAATTCTTCTAAAGCATAAATAAGGTTTCCTGTAATTGCAGGTAAAACCATTTCTCCGCCCAATAAAATCATATCTGCGATAGGATTTCCTGCCGCAACGCCGGTTTGGAGAGCCGGCATAATGTTCCGATGCTCTATTTGAATTGATGTTAAGTTTATATTATATTCTTGACTGATGCGCTGTATTTGGTTGTAAAACATTGTATCCAGCTCATGCCGACGGATGCAGGATGCCTCATAAGGATCCGGTCTTGGATCTCCCGTAGCAAATGGTAGGTAAGACCAATGTGCAGCAATCCGAATTTGGCGACCATCCAAATCCCGAATAATTTCAAATACTTCTGCCTCTATTTCAGGCTCAAGATCTTCAATTTCTACATTTTCCTCATCATCGGTCAGGAGTGAAATAATATGGCTGCTACAGGCTGTAAGCCCCAGCATAATCATAAACATAAAGGGGATGACTTTCTTCATAACTTGCCACCTACCACCAATCTTCAAGAAGCTATAAACAGGTTTTGAACCCGGCTTCTAAGTTCGTCGATCATTCTAATATGAGCAGGAACAAATTGCAAGAATTTTTCATAATAGATTTGCCCGCTAACCTGCTTTTTTCAAAAAAACATTTAGAGATTAGCGGACAAATTCATTTTATCAAACTGTAGTGTTGACTTTTCATCTTATTGAACATATAATTAGTCAAAATCCGCTTAATTACGATAAAATTCTTATGTTACTCTGCTTCTACAGAAATAAAGTCAAACTTTGTTACGTCAAAAAGTCCTTTATCTGTAAGTTTTAATTCCGGAATTACCGGCAGGGACATAAAGCACAAGGTCATTATTGGTTCAATTTTGTTGTTAATACCAAGTTCGTTATGAGCAATTTTGTGAAGAGCTGTCAGTTTTCCATCTACCCACTCTCCACTTTGGTCGCTCATGATACCACCCACCGGCAGAGGCATTGTTTCTAGTACAGAGCCATCTTTTACTATAACAATGCCGCCGCCTTGTGCTATTAAAGTTTCTATTGCAAAAGCTATATCCAAATCTGTTGTGCCTGTTGCAATTATATTATGAGAGTCATGGGCAATAGATAAGGCAACAGCACCTGCTTTAATTCCATAACCTTGTAAAAGTGCAACGGCAACATTTCCTGTGTTTTGATGTCGTTCAATCACTGCTAATTTTACTATATCTACATTTTTATCATAAACAAAATCACCATCATCACTTAGCTGTACTTGAGCGATTCCTTTTTCTGTTATAACACTGTCAGGCTTTAACCCAATAGTATGAACTTTGTTACTTTTTAAAGAAAGCTTTAGTTTATTGATTGAAAAATCTTTAACACAGAAGCTGATTCGCATAGACGGCTTAATGTTAATATCTTGACGAGATACAGGAAGCAAGTATTTACCTGCATCTGCAACAAGTTCTCCTTTAATAAACACTTGAGCGGCTTTAAACTGAGATAAATCTTCCAGCAGTACGATATCCGCTCTCCTTCCCGGAGAAATAGCACCTCTGTCATTCATGCCAAAGCACTCAGCAGCATTTATGGTTGCCATGCGGATAGCAATAATAGGGTCAATTCCTTTTGAAATACAAATGCGCAAATGCTCATCTAAGTGCCCCTTTTCAAAAATAGTTTTAGGCTGCCGATCGTCAGAACATAGTAGGCAGCGGTGACTATTCTCCTGCGTAACACCCGCTAACAGCTTTTCTAAATCGTGACAAGCAGAGCCTTGTCGCATTAGTACATACATACCACAGGCAATTCTTTGTTTCATTTCTTCAACAGTTGTACATTCATGGTCAGTTAAAATTCCGCCAATAGCATAGGCATTAAGTGCATTATCAAATACTTGAGGGCTATGCCCATCAATTGGCACCCCGGCTTCACAAGCCGCCATTAAACGATCCAGTGCAAAGCTTTTTGCATTTATAACACCCGGATAATCCATAAACTCGGCCAGCCCCAAGATTCTTTTATCCTTTAAAGCTTCTTTGATCTCCTCTACGCCTATGAAGCCTCCGGCGTGTTCAAACGGGGTGGCAGGTACGCATGATGGTAGCATATATTTGATATCCAGGGCTGTTTTTTCTGCCGCATTTAACATATATGTCATGCCGTCCATGCCTTTGATATTTACCAATTCATGAGGATCAGCTACAATTGTAGTGGTTCCATATGGTACTAGTAATCTTCCGATTTCCTCCGGGGTAACACATGAAGATTCGATATGGATATGGCTGTCAATAAAGCCGGGAGCAGCATAACAGCCCTTTGCATCATATGTGACTTCACCGCTATATTGCCCTACACCAGCAATATAGTCATCTGAAAATGCAATATCGCCTTTGATAATAACGCCATTAAACACATCTACTACTTTTGCATTTTTTATAACAGTATCTGCAACCTTACGGCCTGCTGCAATATCAATGCGTTTTTTTAGTTCTGCTTTTGTCATAATTGAGACCATCCCTTTCTGATTTTATGCCATTGAAATTTAAAGTACAATTATAACCGCTGTATTGATATCAGCCAATTCATAATCTATTGCTTTGCAAAAAAATTTTGAGAAAGGTTTTCTGAGAACTAAAATTTGTTTTACTATTGCAATATTTTCATAGAAAACCCCCGGCAAAAAGGCTTGCAATGCCCTATTGATCGGGGGGGTCGTTATAAAAAATTATCTGTTTGCTAATTGAGCTTGGAGTTTTTCTATTTCTCTGCGGAGGTTTTCGTTTTCAGTTTCTGCTTGCTCAGCTTTGCTCTATACTTGCTCTAATAAGCTCTTCCCCAATAAACCATCGTATCAGTTTCCTTTTGGCAAACACAGCAGGTATCTGCGATCTTCTCTTGAGCAAAAGGGATACAGCGTGAAGTTGCTTTTGCTTGTTCTTTTATGGCTTCTTCGCAAGCTGCATCTTTGCACCACATGGCTTTAACGAATCCCGGCAAGGTATCTAATTTTTCTTTCATTTCTTGTATACTGGTAGCAGTATGTGTTCTGTTTTGGCGATTTTCCAGTGCTTTCTCATACAAGGCTTGGTGCATATCTTCCAATGCTTCTTTTATTGCATTTTCTAGGTTATCTAAGGGAACTATAATTTTATCACGGTTATCCCGGCGAACTATAACTGCTTGATTTTGCTCTATGTCCTTGGGGCCTATTTCTACACGCAGAGGAACGCCTTTCATTTCATGCTCGCTAAATTTCCAACCGGGTTTATGGTCGCTATCGTCAATTTTCACACGAAATACAGTACTTAACTGCTCTTTAAGCTCCTTAGCTTTTTCTAAAACACCCTCTTTATGCTGAGCAACAGGGATAATAATTACCTGTATCGGCGCAACTTTGGGAGGCAGTACCAGTCCATTGTTATCACCATGTACCATAATTATACCGCCTATAAGCCGAGTTGACAGTCCCCAAGAAGTTTGATGTACATGTTGTAGCTTATTTTCCTTGTCTGTATATTGAATTCCAAAAGCTTTTGCAAAACCATCACCAAAATTATGAGATGTGCCGGACTGCAATGCCTTCCCATCGTGCATCATACTTTCGATAGTATAGGTAGCTTTGGCTCCTGCAAATTTCTCTGATTCTGTCTTTTGTCCCTGTATTACGGGAATAGCCAAGAAATTTTCGCAAAAATCTGCATAAATTTTAAGCATTTGAAGAGTCTCTTTTTCTGCTTCTTCGGCGGTGGTGTGGGCAGTATGACCCTCTTGCCATAAAAACTCCATGGTGCGTAAAAAGGGTCGGGTAGATTTTTCCCAGCGCAATACTGAACACCATTGGTTGTACAATTTGGGTAAATCTCTATAGGACTGTATATCGTTAGCGTAATGTTCGCAAAACAGTACTTCAGAGGTTGGACGTATACATAAACGTTCCGTTAATTTTTCACTGCCACCCATTGTTACCCAAGCTACTTCCGGTGCAAATCCTTGGACATGATCTTTTTCTTTTTGCAATAAACTTTCCGGAATTAGCATAGGCATGTAAACATTTTCGTGACCTGTAGCTTTAAATTGCTTGTCCAGCTCTGCCTGCATCATTTCCCAAATGGCGAATCCATAAGGCTTTAAAAACATGCAGCCTCTTACAGTAGCATAATCAATTAAATTTGCCTTGGTGACAACATCTGTATACCATTGGGCAAAATCTGTTTCCATATCACAAATGGATTCTACAATTTTTTCTTTGGGCATAATTTAGTATCCTTTCCAATTTCATGCGCTTTACGCGGTGAAAATGTGCTTCAACCGGTCTCATTTTGTCACCGATTGAATGGTAGCAGGGGGTGTTGTCAATTCAAGGTCCAGCGTTCCACGCTCTACACCATTTACAATAAGCGTTATTGAATGAGTGCCGGGGTAATGCTTTCTGGTACTCATATTTGCAAAAGAATGATTTTTAGTGTAAGACTTTGTTTCATTTGCTTTTAGCATAATCTCAGATATTTGGAATATCTTCCTGTTTCGTTTTCCATTTGCTTTTACAAAGTCAATGCCATATTCCAACCTTACTTTCGTTGTTTCTTTTGTAACGAGGGTGAATGAAAAATTTGTGTTTTCTCCAATGGCAACAGAGGTTGCGCCCATAGCTAAATTGTCAACATCTATGGATGTAGCATCATGGAATCCAAAAATAGCAAGGACTTCGCTATTACCCTTTTTGAGAAGCGTTCTACACCCATGCTTAACAATCCAATTGATGTTATCGTCTTTGCCATACCAGTCTTTTGCCAGCTTTGCTACCAAATCGGGATGTGTTTTGGAAATGTCATTTAGATTATTGGCAACAGACTTTCGTACATATAAGTCAGGGTCGGTTTTTAACTGCTCCAATATAGGCAAAATTGGAGTTGGGTCTTTTTTATACTTTGTTAATACTTGCCCCCAAGGTAAAACCGGGCGGCAACCTTCGCTTGCAAGCCGCCGAACGTGTTCATTGTCACTTTTAGACCAAGCGTACATCTGTGCCATCATGCGTTCTTCGTGGTTAATGATAAATGGTCTTACGGCAAATTCAGCCGATGCATGAACGGTATATCGTTCTAATGCAGCTATAGATATATCCCAGTTGTTTTCGTCTTGTCCAAAAACTTCCACAAAATCAGGAAAAAACAAACAAAAGCCATCTAACCAGGAACCTTGATGGGCTATCACTTTATCAATAACAGATATAGCTTCACTGTAATCGCTAGGCAAGAATTTACCCAAATTTATGGTTATCTGCCTAATCCTTTGTTTTAACTCCAAACTATCCCAAGTTTCATCCATAATAGATTTTATGAACTCGTCCACTTGGAATAGGTTGTAAGCGGCTTGAATATCCGAAGCAAGATTGCGAAGGTAATTCTCGTTGAATGTGTTTTTAAGTAAATCAGCCATTTTATATCCTCCTGTGATTCTACAACAGGCTATTTGTTTGCTCTTCTACCTTTTTCAGCATAGCGCGGTATTTTTCTCTTTTCTCTTCTTCTTCTGCTATCAAATGCGGAGGTGCTTTTTTTACAAAACCTTCATTTGATAGCTTGCCTTCAACTCGAGCCAGTTCTTGTTCAAGTTTTTTACGCTCTTTTTCCAGGCGTACACGCTCTTTTTCAAAATCAATTAGAGTATCTAAAGGCAAATACAGTACTGCCCCTGATGTGACTACAGATACCGCGGTTTCCGGAATTCCATCGGCATTTTTACGGATTTCAATATTTTCAGCACCCGACAAGAAAGCGAAAAAGGATTGGCTATCAGTGAAGTTATTTGCAGTTTCTTCATCAGCGCATACTACAATAATTTTTACCTTTTTAGAAGGTGGTACTTGTTTTTCTGCACGGATATTACGAATGGCTTTTACTGCTTCCTGTATTTGTTGAATTTTCTTTACCTCTGCCGGAAAATGCAATTGCTCATCATATGTTGGCCAAGCCGACAACATAATGGTTTCTTCTTCACTTTGCAGTTTTAAGAAAATAGTTTCTGTAATAAAAGGTGTAAAAGGATGCAATAGTTTTAATGCTGTCGTTAAAACGTGTTTAAGAGTCCACAAAGCCCCATTGCGAGATTTATTTTCCTTATCATATAGCCTGGGTTTTACCATCTCTACATACCAATCGCAAAATTCATCCCAAAAGAAATTTTCAATTTTTTGAGCAGCCATTCCAAGTTCATAATCATCTATTTTTTCGGTAACATCTTTAACAAGGTCATTCATACGTGACAGTATCCATTTATCTTCTGTGCTTAAATTTTTGTCCTCTTCTTCACTAAACTGCATTAAGAGAAAACGAGATGCATTCCATACTTTATTCAAGAAGTTACGAGAATGATCCAAGCGTTCCCAATAAAAACGCATTTCTCCATCCAAAGTAGTGCCTGAAATTAGTTTAAGGCGCAATGTGTCAGCACCATATTTATTTGCTACTTCAAGAGGTTCAATGCCATTATCTAAAGATTTGGACATTTTGCGTCCTTGCTCGTCCAATACCAGACCGTTAAACAATACATCAGAGAAAGGGAGCTTATCCATAAATTTGAGTCCGGAAAACACCATGCGTACAACCCAAAAAAATAATATATCACTACCTGTAACCAACACATTAGTAGGATAAAAATAATCCAAATCTTCCGTTTGCTTGGGCCAGCCCAGTGTAGAAAAAGGCCATAAGGCAGAGCTAAACCAGGTATCCAAAGTATCCTCATCCCGGCGCAAATTTGTACTATTACATTTATCGCAACTATTTGGTATGTCCCCAGCGACTATCATATGGTTGCAATTATCGCAATAATATGCAGGTATACGATGTCCCCACCATAACTGACGGCTAATGCACCAATCTTTGATATTTTCCAGCCAGTGGAGATAAATTTTACCATACCGTTCACGATTAAAACGTAATGCACCGGATTTATATGCATCTACAGCAGGTTCTGCCAATTCTTTCATTCGCACAAACCATTGCATTTTGATTAGCGGCTCAATCACATCACCACAGCGGTCATGTGTTCCTACATTGTTCTTTATTTGTTCTTTTTTGATAAATAGGCCAAGCTCGTCCATCTCACGGACAATTCTCTCACGGGCAGATTTACGATCCATACCAACATAATTTCCGGCATTCTCGTTTAATGTGCCATCATCATTCATTATATTTATTATTGGCAGTCCATGACGCTCGCCAACTTCAAAGTCGTTAGGGTCATGACCGGGAGTAATTTTTACTACTCCTGTTCCAAAACCTGCTTCAACATATTCGTCTGCAATAATAGGAATTTCTCGCTCCACAAAAGGCACTTTTACTGTCTTGCCTATATACCGGTGATATCGTTCATCTTCCGGATTAACAGCCAAAGCAGTATCACCCGGCATAGTCTCAGGGCGAGTGGTGGCAAAGGATAAAAATTGATCTGTACCAACAATGGGATACTTGAAATGATAAAAACCACTATCTGATTCCTTATGTACCACCTCTGCATCAGAAATGGTGGTTTGGCACTCCGAACACCAATTTATTAATTTTTCTCCACGATAAATTTTATTTTCTTCATACAAACGGATAAATACTTCAAGAACTGCATCTGACAGCCCTTCATCCATTGTAAAACGTTCACGATCCCAGTCGCAGGAGAAGCCCATGCGCTTTAGTTGCCTGGTAATAGTGCCGCCGTATTCTTCTTTCCACTCCCACACTTTTTCTAAGAAAGCCTCTCGCCCAAGGATATCTTTGGTAAGCCCTTCTGTGGCAAGCTTTTGGATAACCCTTACTTCTGTAGAGATTGCAGCATGGTCTGTACCGGGCTGCCACAGAGCTTCATAACCCTGCATACGCTTGGTGCGAATCAAGATATCCTGAATTGTATTGTTTAAAGCATGACCCATATGCAATATCCCTGTGATATTAGGAGGCGGTATTACAATAGAAAAAGGCTTTTTATCCGGATTAGGTTTAGCTCTAAAATATCCGCGCTCCATCCATCTATCATATAATTCTGTCTCCAAACCGGGATCGTAATTTTTTTCTAACATAAAAAGTTCCTCCAAGTTTCAAATTTTCAAGTTACACAAACATTTTTTGTAAATTACAAAATAAATTAAAAATCAATCTCCTCAATCTGTTCTCTTAGAAGTCCTGTTGTTTTAGCTACAACATCAATAGGTATCTTTTCAATTAACATGTTACGGGCGACATCTAATTTGCCTTCTAACTTACCCTCTAATTTACCTTTTAAAATCAATTCCTCCTTCTCAAGCTTAGCATATTCAATAACATCACAAAGCATTTTATCAACCTCCCGAATCCGGTTTTCACTTAATAATCTTTGAATA
>WQVX01000119.1 GCA_009785615.1 Defluviitaleaceae bacterium
AACAAAAGTATCCAAAACATTTTGATAAAATGCAGATGAATTAAACAAAGTTGGGTCTAATGGCATAAGTACGCCTGATGATGCAAAAAACTCTGCCATGTCACTATTTACATAGAAAGCATCCGGGGCAAGGCCACCGGCGATAAACTCCATTTGAATTTCCATGTTAAGATCGGAATACTCTCTCCATTCGATAGAAGCACCTGTCATTTCTTCAAAATCTAGCCTTACCAACTCTATAGCGGCAAATTCTTGTTCATTACCTCTCCAAATACCTAAAGTAAGCGTTTGGCCTTCAAAAGGTCTGTTGCTTCCTGTTTCACCTCCGCTTGGAGCTGTAACCGGAGCATTTGGGGTTGGGGTAGCTGCCGGAGTTTGTGTATCGCCGCCACCGTTTCCGCAAGCACTAAATATCATTACTGCTGATAAAGCCAAAGCTGTAACTTTAATTTTTTTACTAAAAATTTTCATTAAGTAATCCTCCTAATATTCATTTTTTATTTCATGTTATTTTTAAACGATTCCTAACAACAAACATGTTACCTAAAATTTCTAATTCAATAGTTCCTGATTGAGTTAAGTTATCAATTTGTATTGAGTTTTGAGTAATTTCTATTTTAAATTTTTGTCCTTGCAGCCAAGCGTAAAATTCTAGCCGTTTCCAATGTTCGGGCAGTTTAGGGTCTAGGCGAATTTTATCCCCTACTAGCCGTAACCCACCAAAACCAAGTACTGCACACTGCCATATGCCGCCAATAGATCCTGCATGAATGCCATCGTTGGAGCTATGCATATTTTCTCCCATGTCAATAGCACATGCTCGTTCAAACAAAGAATATGCCAGGGAGAAGTCTCCCATATCATTAGCCAAAATGGAATGTGTAGACAAGGAGAGTGAAGAATCATGCAAGGTACGTGGTTCGTAGTAATCCCAATTGGCACGTTTTTCTTGGGGAGTGAAGGCATCCTCCATTAATAGCATCAACAGTAATACATCTGCTTGCTTGCACACTTGCATTTCGTTTATTTGATCGTGGTTAAAGTCGTTATAGATACTACCAACGCGCTTTTGATTTTTGTATTTGGACAAGTCGATCTCTTTTAAGCTTAGGTAAGTCTTATTTTGAGGGATAACACCATCCTCACGAGATTTAGGTACATACACTTTTTCTACTTTTTGCTGCCATAAGTCATAGTTAATGTATTTTTCCAGATCGGCTAATAACTCAGGGTTAGATTTTTCCAACTTATCCCGATATTCCATAGCCAGATACAAGTTCCACCCGGCGCAGTAGTTAGTAAAAGCATCATCATCTATCTCGTCTTTGTACTCGTCAGGCCCAATAACATTATTGATGTGTAGAAGTCCATCTTCACCTTCTTCCAAACGGGACGCCCAAAAATTAGCTGTTTCAAATACAAGTTCATAACCATATCTTTCCATGAAATCTTCATCGCCTGTAGCCATGTAATATTGCCACACTCCGTAACATACGTCACAAGTGATATGAATTTCAATTTTTCCCGTAAGAATAGGGATGGGTAGTCCTGTTACAATATCTGCCGCGCCTAAAAGGGGTGTTACCTCACCATCGGTAATCCATGCAGATTCCCAAGGAAATTGAGCACCAACGCATCCATTTTCTTTTGCTTTATCCCTGGCTCCCGGAAGTGATAAATAGCGATATTCTTCTAAACTGCGAGCTGTTTTTGGCTGTGAGAAAATATAATAAGGCAACGCAAAAATTTCTGTATCCCAAAAAGTGTGTCCCTTGTAGCCTTCTCCGGATAATCCCTTTGCGCCTATGTTCATACGATTATCATGAAAGGGTGCCATAACTTGTAAATGATATTGTGCAAACCGTAATGACAATTGATCTCGTGGATTATTAGAGTCTATTGTAACGGGTATATTGTCCCATACCTTTTTTTGCCAACTTTCAGCACTTAAACGTGCAATTTCGTCATAACCTAATGAACTTTGATCTTGCAGATTACTTAGTGCTATAGACTGAAGTTTTGCTGTAGACATACCCTCGCTAAGCTTATCGCGGCTGGTATGAACAGTAGTAATTTTTTCAATTATTAGCTTTTGATTCTTACTTATATGGGTATTAAATACAGAAAAAATCTTACGCCTATCCATGGCTATATGAGGGTTAGATAATCCTGATACTGTTGTAGTAATTACAAACTCGATGCCTGTTTGAGTTGTAGTTTGTACCAGCTGCATATATTTTTTATCGTAAAAGCGTTTTGCACCCTCAGAAAAATGCTGACTGCCGGAATTAGTAATTTGACCATTAATCCCTGTTGTAATCTGAACTTCTGCATCAGCAGAAAGAGGAGTTATACATATTTTTTGGGCTATGGTATGTAAATTTCGCATAGATGTTATGCGGTAAAAATCAAGTTGATACTTTTGACCATCCGGAGACATCCATACAACATGGCGGTGTAATTCTCCCGTAGCAAAATTTAATTTTCTACTATAAGCTTGGATAGTGCCCTGTGTTAAAGAAAAGTCTGTTCCGTTTAAGGAAATGCCCATTTCCAAGAAATCTGCGGCGTTAGGTAATTCACAAACCTCACTTTCAGCAACCCCGCCAAAGCTATTGAAGGTTCCGGCTACAAACAGCCCTCGCTTTTCATTTACATAACGCTCTTCTGTGGCAGATCGCAATCCTAAATAACCATTGCCTAAAGACATAACAGCCTCGCATTTACCCAAAACAGTTGAATCAAAACAAGACTCTGCCAGTGTCCACTCTCCGCCGATTTCTATACCCATAAAAACACCACCTTAAAAAGTAAATTAATCACCTAATCATTAAAAATCTGATTTGAAAAAAACATCATAATCACAAAGCCGGAAAACACCATAAAGCCACCAAGTATCAAAGGTAATCCTGCTAAGTTAAAGAGCAAAGCAATAATTATCCCAATTGGAAAAAATAGTTTACAGCTTTTTTTAAAGTCGTTAGTGTTGGCATATCTTTTTGCGGAAAAATAGGCAGTTGCACATATTAACCCAAATGGCAACAATAATACCCATGTTGGTGTCTCTACAAGGAACATAACTCACCTTAGATATTAATTCTTGTACACATATATCTTTTCATAGGAAATATGTTTATGAAACATTCACAATAAAAATATATCTATATCTGTATTAAATGTCAAGTATGTTTTTAGTAAACATTTAACGAAAATATTTCGGTAGCAAATTTGATAGGAAAAGTTTACTAATGTAAGCGTTAAGATGTAAAATTAAATCGCTATATAGCGAAAGGTTGGTGTTACGTAATGAAGCCCACTGTAAGAAAAATTGCAGACGATCTTGGCTTGTCATCTGCAACCGTTTCAAAGGCATTGGCCGGACGGGGAGAAATTAGCGAAGAAACAAAAGAGAGGGTAAGAGTCCATGCACAAAAGCTTGGATATTCAAAAAGCGTCTCGGTAAGACGCCGTTTAGGTGTTATGGTGGTAAATGCATCTGAGAAGGAAGATAGCAGTATTTTATTTAATCTTTTGATGGGATTTCAAAAATATGCTGATAGTTTGGGAAACGATGTAATTATCATTAACATCAAGTCAGAGGATCAAAACAAAGAATCTCTTGATCAATTTTCCTATAACAATCAACTGGATGGTCTTTTTATTGCAGGGTTAAAAAACACAGATCGTTATTATCATGAATTGGAAACCGCTCTAACGCCTATTGTGCTAATGGATATCTATTCTTCAAACCCAATGGTTGGAACTGTAAGCACCGACAATATTTCTGCCGGAAATTTGGCTATTGAGCATTTAGTGGAGCTTGGTCATAAACGAATAGGATTTGTAAATGGCCATAAAGAAGCTTATGTTTCGCAAGAACGTTTGACAGGTTATTTGGCGGCACTGCATACACACAATATTGTTTTTGATCAAAGCCTATGCTTTGACGGAGATTTTAGTACAGAAAGCGGAGCCAAAGCAGCAGATTATTTTGCTAATAAAGATGTAAGTGCTATTTATTGTGCCAGTGACCAAATGGCATTGGGAGCATTACAAAGATTTCATTCTTTAGGTTTTAAACTTCCCCAAGATATTTCTATCATCGGATTTGATAATCAACCCCTGGGGCTTGGATGCAGCCCGTCTCTTACAACTATTGCGCAAAATCCTACAGCATTGGGGGAGTCCGCATGTGCGCTTTTGCATATTTTGGCTCAAAAAATACCTATCCGCCATGTTAAATTAGAACCCTGGATTGTAGTAAGAGAATCTACTGCTACTTTCATTACTTTTTGATTTCACATTTGCAAAGATCGCTGCATCTGATATACTGGAAATGGTAAAAGGAATCGCCCTCCGGAAAATTTCAGCATATGCTAAAAACATAGGTTTTGAGTGTAAAGCATGTCTGCCAAATATAAAAAATTAGGATGGATGAACATATGAACAAAAATAAACAGGAGCGACCCAAAACAAAAGCGAATCAATCAAACCGACCAAACGGCCCAAATAGACCAAGTGCGCCAAACAATTCAAGCAATTCAAATAGATCAAACGGCTCAAGAAAAACAAATGATCCAAATAGACGTATAAGACGCAAAAAACGAATTGTAAGAAAATTCTTGCTTATTGTAGGATCCATCACAGGTGTATATTTACTTATTGCTTCGATAGTTACAATATCTTTGTTAGCAAGAAGTAACCCCTCCACTTATACATTTACTAACCCATATATTCCTCAAACTGTGACACCTGTTAATAATGATAATGCTTCGGCCAATTTGCCACCTGTTGCTGATATAGAAGAAGCAGAAGATGACAGCGGATTTTTACGCCCTCCTGCTCGTACTAACGTACTGGTTTTAGGAATAGATGAAATTGGCCTTGCGGATGTAGTTATTGTAGCCAGTTTTGAACGCGATACAGGAAATGTTAATTTATTGCATATCCCACGTGATACATTTACCCAATTGCCTCCCCATCGCATAGAAAATATGCGCTCTAATGGCTTGTGGGTTCCGGCTGACGGCATAATGAGAATTAATGCTCTCCGCTCTTGGGGGCGGGAATTTGGTATACAATATACACAAGAACAGTTAAGTGAAACATTAGGAATACATTTTCACTATTATGTAGAAGTTAGTACTGCCGCCTTCCGAAGTGTTGTAGATCTTGTTGGTGGTGTGGAAATAGAAGTGCCCAGGCGACTGGTATATAATGACCCTTACCAAGACTTGTTTATAAATATACCTCCGGGGCTTCAACTTATGGACGGCCGCATGGCAGAACATTTTGTGCGATACCGTACAACATATGCAAATGCAGACCTAGGTCGGATCAACGCTCAACAACAATTTTTAACACAGATGTTCCGCCAGGTTTTGCGCCGGGAAACTATCATGAACAATCTTCCGGGATTAGCCCAGATTGCTATAGGATATGTACAAACTGATTTTGGTTTGGATGTAGTGCGCTACATCCCTTATACAATCAATTTAAGCCCTGATCGTATTTTCACATATACTTTGCCGGGTAGAGACTTACGCCTTCCCGGTGGATGGTATTATATACCTGATGTTGAACAGGTTCCCGAGCTTGTTAACAGAATGTTTTTTGGGATTACAGAAGTACAAACAGAGATAGATGATACTGCTATACAGGTTATGGCTCAACCTTCCCCTTACCGAAATGCCAGAATATCGGTGCTTAATGGTGCTGATATAGGTGGAGTTGCTTCAAATATAGCAGATCGGCTTTATATGGATGGTTACAATGTGGTTTATATAGGCATTTATACAGGAAATCGTCAAAACCAAACACGTATTTATGTTCGCGAAGAAGGTCAAGGGGAGGACTTGTTAGAGTATTTTGAAAATGCTGTAATTCGAGTAAATTCAAGAATGTCACAAGATATTGACGTTAATATTATAGTGGGGCGCAGTCAGCAATAGTAATTGCTATAAGCGGGAGGTGGTGAACCAATGCTGTTTGCAGTTAGATTTGTAATTGTCAGCAAAGATGCTACTTTTTGTAAGGTAGTTAAGGATGGATTAGCCGCCTTTCATAATGTGGAAATGATTGTTAATGTAACCTCTCAAAAAGAGGCTGAAAACAAAATAGCTCGTAAAACATCTACCATCCTTTTGCTTGATTTGGATACTGTTACCGTAGATTTATTTTTGTCGCAAAGGATGGTTAGCCGTTTCAATAATATACTTACAGTTTTAACTGCCCGCAGAGAAAGCAGTGCAAAACATTTAATACAGCCCGGAACACGTGATTTTGCCCTCAAGCCAATTGCTTATAACAGTGCAAATATTAACAAATATTTAAAACTTATTTTAAGCCGTATGGGTGGGGTTGTTTCTTCATATACTACGGGCATAGACTACAAAAATATAACAAGAACTGTAGGTATTAACGATAAGATAGTTGCGATAGCATCATCTACCGGTGGGGTAGATGCACTTGAAACAATTTTATCAAAACTTTCTGCTAATGTACCGCCTATTGTTTTAGTACAACATATGCCATCAGGTTTTACTAAATTTTTTGCCGAGCGTTTAAATGGCAAATATCCATTAGACATAAAAGAAGCCCAAACAGGGGATTATTTATTGCAGGGACAAATGTTAATTGCTCCTGCCGGCAATCATATGCATTTAGTTCAGCGTAACGGAAAATTGTTAGTAGAATGTTACCTTGGGCAAAAAATTCATGGAGTTATACCTTCTGCTGATGTCCTTTTTGAATCTATAGCCAATATTCTTAAAAAAAATGCAGTTGGGGTAATATTAACAGGCATGGGTTCTGATGGAGCAAGGGGACTAATGTTAATGCATAACAATGGGGCAAAAACTATAGGCCAAAATAAGGAGACATGTGTAGTGTACGGTATGCCAAAAGTAGCCAAAGATTTAGGTGCAGTTGATTACGAACTCCCCATTGATCAAATTGCAGATAAAATTATGACTCTTGTGTGATGCAGGTAACAAATCGTCAAATTTTGTACAACCTGTTATATGAAGATGGTATGGAATTTGCTGTTTGTATGCCGGATTCCGGGGCAATTGCGATACAATATCACAGCAAGCCGTTATGGATGTACGCCAAAGATAACCTTGAAGAAAGTAAACTACAAGACTTTTTTAATAACTGCATCAGTAAGTTTAAAGATAAAAACAAACAGATATCAGGAATTGTTGCACCTTTTAAAATGTCGAAATTTTTCGAGGAAATATATGGAAAAAAATATCCCGTTATAGATCGCTGGGAACTGGCAGCATTTTTTTTACCTAAGCCCACCGGTTATGTTCCTCAAGGCCAACTTGCGTTATTTGATTTTGATGATGTAACAATGGTTTCTGAGTGGATAATAGATTTCTATCGAGAAGCTTTAAAAACTGCTTTTAATAAAAATGAGGGAGTAAAAACGGCTATCGCTCTTATTGGTGGAAAAAAATTATTTGGCTTAAAGGTAAATGATTTGGGGATTGTTGCTATGGGTATGATTAATCCTTTATCTTATGGAATGAGTCGACTAAATTTAATATATACATCACCCATATACAGGGGGCGGGGTTTTGGAAAAGATATAACCGCCATTTTAGCAGGCAAGTTGCAAGCAGAGGGGAGCCTTCCGGTACTATATGCCCGAGTTAAAAATACGGCAGCTATGAGCCTATATCAATCACTGGGATTTATAGAGGCGGGCAGACTTATAGAATTGAGGTTTTAGCTGTTACAGGGGATTTGAGGATATGAAGTTGTTAGCTTTTATAGCCCTCTTGATTTTGACGTCATGCGGGGTCCGGCCTTCTGAGGCAATGGAATCTTTTGCAGAATTTGAAGAGAACCCTGTTATTTTGCCTGTCATTGATGACACAGCATCTTTTTCTCAAATTACAGAGATTCCTTTTGTAATAGAAAGGGCAGCGATTGACACTGTTCCCATTTTTCCCAATGAAGTTGGGGAGATTATGATAATAGTATATCATGGGCTTCATGAATATGATCCGGGGCCTTTTGACAGATTAACTTCAGATTTTTGGAATGATTTACAAACTTTATACGATCAAGGATATCGACTAATATCTTTGGCAGATTTGATTAATAATAATATCACCACTCCGGCAGGCTATACCCCGGTGGCAATTACATTTGATGACGGACTTCCTTCTGCATTTTCATTAATGGAGATGGAGGATGGTACTTTGGCACCTGTTCCCGGGACAGCAGTGTATATTATGGACGCATTTTATCGCAAAAACCCAAACTTTGGGCGCACAGCTATGTTTTTTATAAATGGATTTCCGGAGCCTTTTAGAGGTGCCGGAACGTTAGAGGAACGCTTTAGATTTTTGCTGGATCATGGATTTGAAATAGGCAACCATTCTTACGGGCATCCAAACTTTGCAATACTTAATGCCGTGCAGTTGCAACGCGAGATCGGATTAATAGATCAACTTATGCGCAGATATGGTATTGAACCTTTGGTATTAGCATATCCTTTTGGGATTCGCCCCAGGCTGCACTTGATTCATTATGCTATGGCCGGAGAATACAATGGTATACCATATAGTTATGCTTGGGCATTGCGTGTAGGAAACACAGGCGTGCCGGCAGTATCTCACCATATTAATTTTAACCCTACCAATGTATCTAGGGTAGTAGCTTCTGACGAAAGCACTCCATACCATGTTGTGCCGGATTTAGGCTTTTTATTGCGACTTTTTGAACAACGCCCATATTTAAGATTTATTTCTGATGGTGATCCTAATACGATTACTGTACCAAGAAATAATGTGCATTTGATAAACATGTACAGTCTTGGCGATAAAGAACTGGTGGTGTATGATATATATGAGGAATACGAAGAATTTGAATATGAATACTATTATGTTGAGCATGATGAGATTCAACAGGCGGGCTAAAAGAATTGTCTACAGCTTCTTAACCTGTATTATCATATTGAATTTGTTGCCGGTGCCCACCGATTTGATTTCGGTAGGGATGGTGACAGTGTTAGCGGCAGAATCACCCCAAAAACAGGAGTCGCAAGATTCGCGTATATTATGGCTGGTTAATCCAAATAATCCCTTGGAAGCTACTTATCGCCCTGAAAGGCTTGTGCTTTTAAAAGGTTATGCAATTAATGCAGAAGCCAGAGTGGCTTACTTAAAAATGCTGGAAGATATGAGAGCTGTAGGCATTGAAGGGCTTAAACTGCAAAGTGCCTATAGAGCATACAGACACCAGCAAGCAATTTTTAATGAGAAAATAAAGAGCTTAGTCAAAATGGGGCATACTGAAGAAGGTGCCCGTACCATAGCTGCAAGATCCGTAGCAGTGCCCGGTGCCAGTGAGCATCAGTTAGGGCTTGCAGTAGATGTATCAATTGATGGTCAGTTAAGTGTAGATTTTGCTGAAACCGAAGCAGGGGTATGGATCAAAAACAATAGTGCACGATACGGCTACATTGTTCGCTATCCAAAAGAAAAAACTGCCATAACCCGAATTATGTATGAGCCATGGCATCTAAGATATGTGGGCGTTCCTCATGCAGAATTTATGCGAGAAAATAATTTGTGCTTTGAAGAATATATTGATTTAGTTAAAAATGCCGGAATTATTTTGTTTTGGCTGGGAGATGGCCGTTACTATAAGATAAGTTATAGCAGTAGCTATATCAACAAGACATCTGAAAATGTGGAGTCATACAGCATATCTTCTATTGGGGCGTCCCCTTCTGACGGTTACATTATTACGGAACTAAAGCGTTTTTTAAGTTGAACAAAACCGTGGGTTTCACCCCATGTGCGTCCAATTAAGCAGAAAAGAGAAAGAAAACCTGTTAAAATAGAAACAAGATGACAATAGGGATGGAAGTAATAAAAGAATATTTACCGGTGACATGG
>WQVX01000120.1 GCA_009785615.1 Defluviitaleaceae bacterium
GTCACGAATAAAAAAAGAATTTTTATATTTAATTCCAAAAATTTGTGCTTCCTCTAAACGCAAACGAAAGTATACTATTTTTCGTCTTATCTCTTAATTGGACGCACATGGGGTGAAACCCACACCCACAAACTTTTAAAAAAAAGTTTGAACAAAAACTTATCTTAAAATCGCGCATTCGCGCGATTTTTCGTCGGTTTTCACCCTTTAAGTTGACTCAACTGAACAACTTTTAGTAGGCACCTGGCTTTGGCTAGGTTCGCCATACTATGTGATTGACGGAAACCAACTTGATTTAACCAGCCGTCTTTTATCAGGTTTACACCAGAGAATAACTGATTGTATTTAAGACACCGCCTACTATCGCTTCCTGTCCACTCAATTATCAAATTTGCATTTTGACCTTTTCTTATTGCAACTTGTCATAAAACTATTGACTTAGAGATTTACGCTTATATATACTTGCAAAGAGGTGAAGAATCAGACTATATTTTACTGTGCAAAAAAGACAATGCCACTTACAGGGTAGATGCTAACGATGTTCTTTATATCGAATGGATATGCAACTATAACATTGGCATTAGGATTAATAGATTTAAGCGTGTTTGGGTTTTAAACTTTTTTTGTAATATTTTGTATGTGGCATAAGAGTCTGTTCATAAGATCTTCTAAACTGTGCCATAATCTAAGGAGATATTTACATGGAAAATAAAATTAAACTTGACTTTATAGGTCAAGTTTATGCTTCTACAATGAATAAAAATAACCTGGGAACATTCAGTATTTTAGTCCATTTAAAAGAATGTACTAACTCACAAATTCTGCAACAGGCAGTAAATGATCTTATAAAACGCTTGCCATTTTTAAGTGGGCGTTTATGTAAAGATTTTACACATGAAGTACTTGATGAACCACTCAAGATCATCTCCGAAAGCGATTACTCCAAATTTACTGACTACTATAATGATAGTACCGGGCATGTTTTGCGAGTTCTTTATGGAGAACGACATTTTAAAGTTGAAACTACGCATACTATCATGGATGGACGAGGATTAGTTAAAGTCACAAGTGCGTTATTAGTACGATATTTTGAACTTATGGGAATGGACATAGACAAAAACGATATTATTGACTGTGAAGACATTTTTCATTTGGATGAAATGGAAGATGCCTATGCTTGTGATGCGGAAAGACCAAAACCTAAAAAAGAAATTAAGCTGAAAGCTTACAAACATGATCATTTACGTCCCGTTGCAACAAGGATTTCTACCCAAAAATTTGATCTTGAAAAAATAAAATCCAACGTAAAAGAATATGAATGCACTATTAGCGAATATATTTTAGCTCATATTTTTTTAGCAATCGCGGAAGAACGAGATGCCGGCGGAAACAGAAAAGCGATAGTTGCTAGTGTGCCTATAGACTACAGGAGCTTCTTCCCGCATAAAACAATCAGAAATTTTATAGGCAGCAAAAAAATTATTATGCCGGAAACCAAAGATTTATTTGAAATGGTACAGCAAATAAAAGCACAATTTGCAGAAATTGATGAAGAGTATGCCGGGGAGTCTCTTAACGAAATGCAATTCATACATCAAGATTTACAAGCAATGCCTATATGGTTTAAAAAATTAGCGTTTAAATTAGTAAACCGTTTAAATGCTAAAGGGATGACCACTATGTTTTCAAACTTGGGCAAAGTACAGTTACCAAAGGAAATTGAAGATAAAGTTGAGATGCTGGAATTTTTAATTAGCCCAACAGCAGGTTTGCCATATACATTTTCTTGTATAACTGTTGGTAAGGTGCTTACACTCTCAATAACGGCTGATGTTGAAGGCAATGATATTACCGAAACATTATTCAACAAGTCAATGATATAACCCCACTTGATAATTTGACTAATTTGGAAATTTTATGGTTAAGAGGCAATCCAATAAGTGACATAACCCCACTTGCCGGATTGCCTAATTTGCGATATTTATGGTCTGCTGAAACTCAAATTAGCGACATAACACCGCTTGTCAACTTGAAATACAGCTTCTAATAAGCATCAAGTACAAGCATCATATTTTTAAGTCGGGTACAAAGCGTTTCTACAATATCATAAGCAACTTTTGGGTTGTTGCTCATGATGTCATATACGTTATTTTCTTTAATTTCCATTAAAATTACATCACCATCTGCTATTACAGAAGCGGTGCGCGGTTCGTTTAAAAACAATGACATTTCACCAAAAAGATCCCCGGTGTTTAATGTTGCAAGCATTAATTCATTTGCTTTGCCATAAGCTTTGTAAACGTTTACATTTCCACTTACTACAAAGTACATGCTGTCGGCGTTTGTATCCCCTTCATGAATAATTATTTCACCTTTACTAAAGGTTTTTTTATCACCTGATGCATTTTGAAGTAAATTTAACCCGGATGAAGTTGCGGTTGCTTCTTTCCATACTGTACTGATTTGCGGCATAGCCAATTTTGTACGAAAAAATGATAATTTTTCCTTTAGCACAGATACTTGGGTATCCAATTCTTCAGCGGCAGCAGCAGTTTCTTCACTGGTTGACGCTTCATTTTGAATCACCTGATTTATATTTGTTAAACCTATGTTAATGCTATTTATAGCCTCAGTTTGATGCAACGAGGCTTTATGAATATCTCCTACCACTCCCGACACATCTATAACATTAGAAACAATTTTATCTAAGCTGATTGCTGTATCATTAGCACGAGTTGTTCCTTCATTTATGCTTTCAATGGTTTCTTTCATCAGTTGGCTTGCTTGCTTAGAAGCTTCGCCGGACCTGGTAGCAAGAGTGCGTACTTCATCGGCAACTACGGCAAAGCCTCTGCCGTGCTCTCCTGCTCTTGCTGCCTCTACTGATGCATTAAGTGCAAGTAAATTTGTTTGAAAGGCAATATTGTCAATAGTTTTGTTAATCTCAGAAATTTTATCCACAGAGTTGGATATATTACTCATAGACTCTAACAGCCGTTGCATTACTTTGGTTCCTTCTTCTGCATCTTGTTTTGAAGTTTGTGTCCAATCAGCGGCCTTTTGAGCATTGTCGGCATTTTCTTTGGATTGTTCGTCTATTCCACATATTCCGTCAGCCAGATCCAGTAAGTACATCATTTGATCGGTAACACCCATAGCTAAAGCTGATGAACTTTGGGAAAGCTGGCGCGCTCCTCCTGATACCCCTTCGGCAACCATTTCTATATCATACATTGTGGTGTTTAAGCGTGCCAAAATACTATTAACCGAACGCTTAATTAAATCAAACGATCCAACATATTGTCTTTCAATTTTATCCTGAAGATCGCCATTTGCCATTTTGGCAAGGATTACTTCAAGCTCATTGATATAAGAAGAAACTTCGTTAAATGTAACATCTATTGTTCCTATTATCTCTTTAAATAACCCTTTGTAGCTTGATGTATCTGCATTTATTGATAGTGACTCAAGCTTTTCTTCAACTCTTTCAAAATCAAAATTACCTTCCATCATTTCATAAAGACACACATGAATTGCCTTGAGCGGCTCAACTACAGTTGTAATAAGGGTGTTTAATGTATGTGCAAGATCAGCCCAGCTTCCCTTAAACTTTGAAGGGTCTGTTTGCACATCAAGGCGGCCTTCTGCAACACTTTCTGCCAAATAAGAAACAGATTCATAAGTTGATTTTAAATTTGTAATAAATGCTTGTACTTTTTGTGGCAATATCATTTTTTTACCGGGCATATCAGCAATTTGCACATCAAAATTTCCCTCATTAATTGCATCAAGAACATCTAATACTGCAAACACATCAATATCCTGATTTTCTAACAAGTCGTTAACACTCTGCATCATTTCTCTATATGCATTTTGATATTTGTCAGGGTTAGCTCTATATTCGATATTACCAACTATATTATATTCGTGATTTATTTTAGTTAAATCGCTTACCAAATTTTTAATAACATTAACAAGTTGGTATGTATCTTGGGTAAGTGAACCTATCTCATCTTCAGCAGTCAGGATTTTGGGGTCAAAATTTATATTTAGATTGCCTGCGGCTACATCTTTAATGTTTTCTTTTAAATTTTCAATGGGTTTTAAAAATTTGAAAACAAAGAAAAACATCACAAATCCTGCTATAGCAATCCCTGATATACCTATAAAAATCAAATTGAGAAGAACTGCATTAGTAGCCGCTACAGTACTTGTATTAGAAAAACCTACAAACATCATACCAACGGGATCACCACCCCAACCTGATAACGGCAGGTATAACGCATGATATGGCGTTCCATATAAATACTGTTGTGTAATAATTGACTGCCTTTGCTCTAAAACTCTTTCTGTTACATACTGAGGCGGATTAATGCCCACAGAACGTTGACCTTGTTCATTGTACAATGTAGATGCAATAGGCAAAGAATCTGCAAAAACTGTGACTTCTGCATTAAATGCTTCTGATAAGCTTTCAACAAATTCATTAGTATAGATACCCATAATTGCCGAAATTGTGCCAATAATAATTCCATCTTCAATTATTGGTGCAGCAGAAGAAATACCCATTGGAAATGTTGGGGTTGAAGAGTGGACGGAAGAAATCAATCCTTCATTTAAAGCTGCGGCTATAGTTGGGGAAACAAGACCGGAATCACCATATCTGTCAAGCTCATGTGTCCGTAAAATTATATTTCCTTCACGGTCAGCTACAACAAAAGTGGATATCCCCAAGTCGGACTGTCGACCAACTAAGTAATCTATTAAAAATTGTCTGTTTTCATTCCTATTAATGCCATTGTTCCAATTTTGAACATGATTGCTAAGGTTGTTACTTTCAGAAATAGTGCGGGCAGTCATCCTATTAAGAGAGTAAAGCCCTTCAATATGTGAATTTATCATTTGAGATGCCGTATGAATCCGCTCATTAGAAAAATCGTTTACAAGCATTCTTACAGCCATATGTACATAAATAACAATAAATGTCACCATAAGTATCAATACACAAATACCGGGAACAATCATCTTGCTTTTTAAGCTGTTAAACATCAATTACTTTCTCCTTTTCCAGCGTATATCAGCCAAAAAAACACGGCTACCGCTCATATATTAAATTATGTTGAACTCACGTTAAATTGTAAAACGGCAAAAATATTTTGTCAAATAAAGTCGAGAGCCAATTAAAGCCTTTTTAAGTTTACAGATTTTTAACTTTAAACATTGAATATAGCCTAACAATCGTGATATACTGCATCATCCAGTAAATAGACCTGTTCGCAACTCTTAGGTTAACGGGCAAGTTTAATGAATTTGAGGTGAATTATGGCACACATATCTGCAACTGTTTTTCCTAAATCGTTAGGATTTAGAACCCGTATCGAAGTAATTATCCCTCAACATCCGGATAGTGGTTTAACGGGAGACAAGGTTTTATATCTACTGCATGGTCTTAGTGATGACTCTACAGCTTGGATGAGAAATACTCGCATAGAGCATTATGCAGAAAAACGAGGGTATATTGTAATTATGCCGGAAGTACAACGAAGCTTTTACTGTGACATGAAATATGGTAGCCAATATTTTACTTATGTATCAGAGGAGCTCCCCAAATTATGTGAGCAATTATTTAATGTAACACATTCAAGAGAAAAAACCTTTGTAGCAGGGTTATCTATGGGTGGGTACGGTGCTATTAAATGTGCATTATCTAAACCACATTTTTACAGTGCATGTGCGGGATTTTCCGGGGCTTTAGATATGGAATTTAGACTGGAAGATGCTTATAATAATGGCTACAAAGAAGTGTACGCCATAATGGATAAAGATGAGCGTGTTCCGGATCATTCCAACTTATTTAAACTGGCCGATAAAATGGCTAATCTTCCAAAAAGTGAGCAAGCTAGAGTATTAGTTACTTGTGGAGAAGTAGATTTTTTGATTGATGATAACCGAAAATTTAATAATCACATGAAATCGTTACCAATAGATTATACCTATAAAGAATGGGAAGGCAATCACGATTGGAATTTTTGGGAAGAATGCTTGCCTTTGGCTTTTGATTTTTTTGAAAAAAAAGCATAAACCAAAAACAAAGCCTGCGGATAGTTTAAAACTGACCGCAGGCTTTGTTTTTTTGTGCCTAAACGTGAAAAAAATATTACAATTTAAAGAATGCTACTAATTGTTGAAGCATTTCGGCCTGAGATGTTAATTCTTCTGATGCGGCAGCAGTTTCTTCAGAAACAGCTGAGTTGCTTTGTACTACATGTGATATTTGGGATAGCCCGGAACCAACTTGCTCAATCGCTCTCATTTGCTCCTTGGATGCTTCAGAAATACTATTTATAATCTCTAATACCCCGGCAGCATTTTTAACAATAATGTCTAGCGACTCTGAAGTAGATTTTGCAATACTTGACCCGGATTCTACTCTGGTTATTGAATCTTCAATAAGCCCCGTGGTTTCGATAGCAGCTTTTTGACTTCGGTTAGCAAGGTTGCGCACTTCTTCTGCAACTACGCTAAAGCCTTTTCCCTGTTCACCTGCGCGTGCGGCTTCTACTGCTGCATTTAATGACAGCAAGTTAGTTTGAAAAGCAATATCTTGAATGACCTTTATAATTTTAGAAATATCACTTGACGATGCTTTAATTTGCTCCATCGCCAACAGCATTTGATTCATGGACTCGTTACCTTCTTTTGCATTGGCTGAAGATTTTATGGAAAGATCGTTTGCTTCAAATGCATTGTCAGCATTTTGCTTAGTTTGTTGATTAATCAGGTCTATACTTGCATTAAGCTCTTCTACAGAGCCGGCTTGTTCTTGTGCGCCATTGGCTAAAGAAACAGCATTATTGGATATTTGCATAGCACCTGACAGCACTTGATTAGATGCAACAGAAATTTCTGACATAGTTCTATTCATTGTTTTGACAATATGGTCAATGGATTGTTTGATTTGATTAAACTCTCCTTCAAACTCCATTTTTACATGTCTTGTTAAATCACCTTTAGCAACAGAGCTTAAACAGTCGTCAATTTCACCAATATAAGCCGACATAGAAGCAATCATTTGGTTTACATCATTTTTGATAGCTAAAAAGTCACCTGTGTAGTCCCCATCTACCAAGGTATCAAACTTACCTGCATTTAACGCCGCCATAGAATTTCTAATTTCTACTATAGGGCGGTCAACGGCTTCAGCTATATTATTAAGCCCTATCATAATTTTACACCAATCGCCTTTGTATTTATTTTCATCAACTTTAAAGTGTAAATCACCTTTTACAACAGCCGCATCAATCATCAAGTTTACTTCATTGCCAACGCTTCTTAAATTAGCCATAAGCTCGTCAACTTTTTCATTTAAAATTATTTTTTGACCGGGAAGCTTAGCTACATCTACATGAAAATTACCTTGGTTAATGCTATCCAACACGCTAAGAAGCGTAAACAAATCGCTGTCAGTACTATCTGCAAATTTATTAAGTTCTTCAACTAATTCTTTGTAACTGCCTTTATATTTTCCTGTATCCATTCGTAAATCAAGATTACCATTTACAATAGTTTCGTGAATAAAACTTCTTGCGTCATCTAAAATGCTCTTTACTATATTAACGAGAGTGTAAATATCGTGTGTCATTTGTCCCAGCTCGTCTTTAGCAAGATCTGACTTAGTATTTAAATTGAAATTACCATTAGACACATTATCTAAAATAGAAACCATTTCTTTAATTGGCTTTGTTACCATAGAATAAATAACCAATGCAATTATTATTCCAATAATTACACCAATGGCAGCAAATAAAATAAGCAACCAAAGATTTTGATTAGTAAAGGCTGTAAGATCTTCGCTGATAGTCTGTACATAAAGCCTTGCATCATTCATAAGATAATCGTAATGTGAAAGTGCCAGATTAACCGTAAACGAGCCTTGACGAACCAGCCGTATGGTTTCTTCTTCGTTAAAGTTTCTTGCAGCATTTATAAGCTCTGAAATATAGTATTCAAAGTAATGAGTAACTGCTATCTCATATGAATTAATTCTTCTGTTAAGTTCGGCTTTACGTATTTCATCCAAAGCAGGATCTGCGTCCACATTTGCCCTATATAGTGCAATAAGAGCATTCACATTAATCCATAGATCGTCTATTATGTTTTCTTGACTGTTAATGCCTCCGATAGGGTCATCAGGGTCATTGATGTACATAGCTGCACGGTTCATGGTACGCCTTGCATTCATAAAATCAGTTCCAAGATTACCAAGAATAGAGTATCTTTCAAATGGAAACTCAAGTACATGGGTATATTCAGTATTTACAGATATTAAGCTAAATGCTCCAATTATTGCTATTACCACTGTTACAAGCAGGATCATAAAAAAGCCTAAGAACAGCTTGCTTTTGATCTTCATATTTCTAACAAATGACATGCTCATTCCTCCTCAATATGCGCAAGCGCGTAAAAATTGGCTTTTTTACTTTCTACTACAATAATTTACAGTAATAGTGTACTTATATTAACATAATCACCCGTGCTCTTCAAGATAACATCATTGTAGTTACACGACAAAAGGCATTAGAGTTTATTTCCACTAACAGTTTCTAAAAAAATCATCATAAAAGAGGGATGTCTCGCTTTTTCGTATTAGCGAGACATCCCCTGGTTTTATAGAATTTTGTTGTGTATTCTTTTCTTATTTTAAGTATTTATGCAATGTCTTTTGTACTGCACCTGACCCGTTGTAGAGTTCGCCAGCCATAGCCTCAATTTTTTCACCCAGGCCAACTTCATACAAATCTATGCCAAACACATCTTTTCGTGTATACAACTGCCGCAAAATGCTCATATCTTGTGGTATTGTTTTGACTTCCAACTCTGATACAATAGCGGAAAGCTCTTCAAGCTTTGGGTCAGGAGACAATGTAAAAATTTTGCCTTCATCGTCAATTCCTTTAAGATAACGGGAATACGCAGCAAGCGTAAGTGGAATCAATGTAAGTCTTTCGATATCAAGCCCACGATCTATATAGGCTTTGATAGTCTCACCAAACCGTATTGCAAGTTTTTGGGATGTATCTGTAGCAATACGCTGTGGAGTATCCGGCATAAATGGGTTTGGAAGGCGTTTTTTTATGACTGCATCAATAAAGTCTGCCGGGCGGATGATCCCGGGATCTGTTACAACGGGCATAGCTTCTTCGTGACCCATTTTAGAAATTAGCTTTACTAAGTTTTCGTTTTTCATTTCATCGCAAATACGTGTGTAGCCTAGCAAGCATCCAAAGATTGCAAGAGCAGTATGAAGTGGATTTAAGCAAGTACATACTTTCATTTTTTCAACTTTGGCTACTTTTTCCCGTTCTGTGAATATTATACCACCAAGTTCTAGTGGCGGACGTCCTGCGGGATAATTATCTTCAAGTACCAAATATTCAGTTTCTTCTGCATTAATAAATGCTGCGGTATGAGAGCCTTTTTCCGTTACAATAATATCCGTATCTGTAAATCCGTCAGCTTTAAGTAATTCCTGCACTTTGGTGTCAGGATATGGAGTAATCTTGTCTATCATGCTCCATGGATAAGAAACACATGTACTGTCAGACAGATAATCCAAAAAGGAGTAAGGAACCAGCCCCTCTTCTGCCCACGCCTTGCCATAAGCTAATATTGCATTACGTAAAACATCTCCGTTATGGCTACAATTATCCATACTTTGCAAGGCAATGGGATGTTTGCCGGATTCAAAACGCTTATATAGCAAAGCGGCAATTTTTCCGATTA
>WQVX01000121.1 GCA_009785615.1 Defluviitaleaceae bacterium
ATCAACCTTTGCACCATACTCATTTAATATAGATAGAGCAATGGGGTGACTTGAAAATGTTTCTGCAAATGCCGCCGCCTCAAGTAATTCTTTATCAGTAAAGCCATTAGCCACTGTTATTTGTGCAACTTTAAACATGCCCTTTGTTAATGTACCTGTTTTATCAAACACAACAAGGTCAAGATTAGCCAGAGCTTCTAAATAGTTGCCACCTTTAACCAAAATCCCTTTCTTTGATGCGGCTCCAATACCTCCAAAAAAGCCCAAAGGAACAGAAAGAACCAGCGCGCATGGGCAGGAAATTATAAGGAGCACTATACTGCGATATATCCAATCAAACCATTCTCCACTAAAAATTAGAGGAGGTACAACAGCGACCAATACAGCAAGTCCCACAACTATGGGAGTATAATATCTTGCGAATTTTGTAATAAATGTTTCAAGTGTTGCTTTTTTGCCGGCAGCATTTTCTACAAGATCAATAATTTTTGAAACAGTTGAGTTACTAAAATTTTGTGTGACTTGTATAGACAAAACACCATTTTGATTTATACAACCGGATAAAATTGTATCATATACAGAAACCTTTCTTGGCATAGATTCACCGGTTAAGGCTGAAGTATCCAACATTGCTTCACCACTGATAACTATACCGTCAAGTGGTATTTTTTCACCCGGCTTAACAATAATTATATCCCCTATGTTTACAGTTTCAGGGGAAACTTTCCTAATCTGCTCTTCTAATTGCAAATTAGCATAATCAGGTCTTATACCCATCAAGTGAGTAATTTCTTTTTTGGATTTTTGCACTGCCAATTCCTGAAAAAATTCTCCTACCTGATAAAACAACATGACAGCAACAGCTCCGGCATATTCACCTATAGCAAAAGCTCCAAGTGTAGCGACTGACATAAGAAAATTTTCATCAAAGATCCTACCTTTGGTAATGTTTTTAGCTGCACGAAAAATGACTTTATTGCCAAGAAGAAGATAGCTGAAAGTTAATAATAACAAAGAAATACGAGCATCTATATATATGGATAATTCAAGCATAATTCCTATGATAAATGTAATGGCACCGATTGCAAGCCAAATAATTTTTTTTAGCATACGCCTTTTTTCAATCATGATGTTCGTGGCGTCGCTTTTTTCAATTACAAGAACATCAGGCTCGTGAGCGTGTACCACATTTTCTATTTCTTTGCGTAAGTCATTAGAGTATCCGTTTGCAATGTTAACCTGTAGCTTTGCAGTAGCTAAACTAACAGAGGCAGACAATATTCCCTCTAATTTTTTTACAGAAGCTTCAATTTTAGCGGCGCAATTAGCACAATTTAGCCCTTGCAAGATAAATTCTTTTGTCATTACAATTCCCTCTTTGTCATACATTATATAAAAATTTTTTTCGCAACTCTTCACAAAAATATATCATATCTGCGTGTATTATAAAAGGACGTTTGAATCGTGTTGTTGTATCAACTCCACAATCTAAACGTCCTTGCTTTTTATGTTGAACAAAAGCTTCAACCGGGTACAATTGTGAGACCGGTTGCGCAAAGCACTATCTGACTTTTACGCCATTCCCGCCTGTATTGCTTTAATATTTAATGGAATTAAATCCTTACTGCGTGAACCTTCAAAACGCTGTTCTAATACGTCGGTAATATCATCTAAGTTAAATAAGTCGGTATTTTTCAGGAAGCCTGCCAGCATAACCATATTGGCTACACGCAAGTTCCCCACCTGTACAGCAATGTTTGTAGCATCAATTTCCAATATATCTACATTATCAGATTTAACTTTATCTGTCACAATAGATGAATTAACCATTGCAAGCCCACCGGGGCTTACCAGCGGCAAAAATTTATCTACAGAAGGTTGGTTCATAGCAACCAAAATATCAATATTGGAAAGCACAATAGGGCTACCAATTACTTTATCGGATATTATTACAGCGCAGTTAGCGGTACCGCCGCGCATTTCCGGGCCGTATGAAGGCATCCATGTTACATGCTTGCCTTTTTTCATTGCTATGGTAGCGACTATTTCTCCTAAGGTAAGAACACCTTGTCCGCCATAGCCGGAGAATATCATTCTAGTCATGCCCCGCTACCTCCTTCCGCATGGATATCTCGGTAACAGCCTAATGGATAATAAGGCATAAGGCCGCCGGCGATAAACTTAGCGGCTTCCACAGGAGGCATGTTCCAGCCAATAGGACAAGAAGCAAGCACTTCTACCATAGAAAAGCCTTTTCCTTCTATTTGGTATTCAAAAGCTTTTTTTATGGCCTTTTTCGTCTTAGCAATATGCTGTACATCATGAACACTGACCCGCTCAATGTAAGCAGCACTAGGGATTTGTGCCATCAATTCACTTACTTTGATGGGCTTCCCGGTAGTAGCTTCCTGCCTACCATATGGGCTGGTACTGGTTTTTTGATTAATTAGCGTAGTTGGAGCCATTTGCCCACCGGTCATACCATATGTGGCATTGTTAACAAAAATTACTGTAAAATTATCTCCACGATGAGCCGCATGGATAATTTCAGCAGTGCCAATGGATGCTAAATCGCCGTCACCTTGATAAGTGAAAACAATTTTATCCGGTATCACACGCTTAATGCCCGTTGCCACAGCAGGCGCACGACCATGTGCAGCTTGAACACCATCACAGTTGAAGAAATTGTATGCCAATACAGAGCAACCCACCGGGGCAATTGCAATAGTGTTTTCCAGCACATCAAGTTCAACCAATGATTCTGCTACCAACTTGTGAATTATGCCATGAGAACAGCCCGGGCAATAGGTAAGGGGGGCATCTGTAAGTCCTCTGCTTTTTTCATATACTACTTTAGACATTTATTTAGCCCCCTTTACAATTTCTCGTACTTTTGCTGCTATTTCTGAAGGTTCAAAAATTGAACCGCCTGTACGTCCATAAAAATGCACAGGATACTTGCCTTCAACGCCCAATCTTACATCCTCTACCATTTGCCCCATAGACAATTCTGCCACAAGTATATGCTCAACAGATGAGGGCAGGTTTTGGAATACTTCATAAGGATAAGGCCATAAGGTAATAGGGCGGATCAACCCCGCGTTTATGCCTTCTGCTGCAAGCTCTTCAATAGCATTAAGTGCGATCCGTGAAGGGGTGCCATAAGCAACTATCGCTACAGTGTCGCCATCCTTAACACTATTCTCTACCATCAGTTCGTTTTTAGTGATTTCCTCATATACTTTAAAGCGGTCAATATTCATTTGTTCCAAGACTTCCGCATACAAACTCAAAGAGGTGACAACATTGCGAGGACGCTTATCGGCATTGCCATCTGTACACCAGGATTTATCTACTGTGACAGGTGGACGCTTTGTCATTTCCAACGGCTCCATCATCTGACCCAGCAATCCTTCCAGCAAAATCAGCGTAGGAGTGCGATATTTATCTGCCACGTCAAAAGCATGAAATACTAAGTCCCAACACTCTTGTACTGTACTTGGAGCAAAAACAGGCATGTAGTAATCGCCGTTTCCGCCACCTCTGGTGGATTGAAAGTAGTCGCTTTGAGCCGGGAGAATACCTCCAAGACCGGGGCCGCAACGCGCCACATTTACAATTACGCAAGGAAGGTTAGCTCCACAAATATAAGAAATACCTTCTTGTTTTAGTGCCATTCCCGGAGAAGATGATGTAGTCATGCACCTAACACCTGCTGATGCTGCGCCATAAATCATGTTTATGGCTCCTACCTCTGATTCTGCTTGTACAAAAACGCCCCCTGAAGCCTCCATTTTACGGCTCATATATTCCGGGATTTCATTTTGGGGGGTAATAGGATAACCAAAAAATGCTTTACATCCCGCTTGGATCGCCGCTTCCGATATAGCATCGTTGCCCTTCATCAATACCTTCATTATGCATCACGCTCCACTCTAATAACGGAATCAGGACATATGCGCCCACAAATAGCACAGGCGGTACAAGCATCCATATCCGTACATTGGATGGGATTATAGCCCTTAGCATTTACCTTGCTTTTGTCTAAAGAAAGAATATCCTTGGGGCAAGCATCGGCACAAAGAAAACAGCCTTTGCACAACGATTCTTCAATAGTTATAAGATTTTTTGCCATTATGACCTCCTACCGGTAGTCAAAATGCTACGGATATTCTGCACAGATTTAATGCGTTCTTCTGCTAGTTTATCTGCTGTTTCGTAAGTAAGTTGGCCGGTTTCTTCAGAAATTTTTAAAATATCTTTCATGCGAATGTAAATACGGTCGATATCACGCAAAGCAGCTTCCTCGTTGTAACCACCTTCTGCACGTTCGTAAGAAACATTGATTACGCCGCCTGCATTGGCTAAATAATCAGGAGCATAGGTTATGCCGCGATCTTGCAAAGCTTTTGCATGAACAGGTGCATCTTTAAGTACATTGTTAGCAACACCGCAAACAATTTTGCATTTAAGCTGTGGAATAGTTTCATCGTTTACAGTAGCACCAAGAGCACATGGGGAATAGATATCACATTCTTGGCTGTAGATATCATTTACATCTACAACTTTTGCACCAAATTCTTCTACTACACGGTCAATGCGTTCTTGACTTACATCAGAAACAATCAACTTCGCGCCGTTATCGTAGAGGAGCTTGCACAGATAGTAACCTGTTTGTCCCACACCTTGCACAGTAACAGTTCTGCCTTCTACACTTGAATTTCCATATACATGCTCGCAGCAAGCTTGAATAGATTTATACGCGCCCAAAGAAGTATAAGGAGATGGATCGCCGGAGCGACCGGGTAAGCCAACAACGTTTGTTGTTTCCATATTTACATACACCATATCTTGAGTAGTGGTGCCTATATCCTCGGCTGTGATATAGCGACCATTCAAACCTTCAATATAGCGGCCAAAAGCGCGCCAAAAAGCTTCACGGCGGATTGGATCTTTGCGCAATTCTCTATAATCTCCAATGATTACGCTTTTTCCTCCACCCAATGCCAAACCGGCTAAAGAGCTTTTGTATGTCATTCCACGAGCAAGGCGCAATACATCTTCAACTGCATCTTCCTCGTTTGCGTAATTCCAAAAACGTGTGCCACCTAAAGAGGGTCCTAATACTGTGTTGTGAATGCAAGTAATAGCTTTAAGTCCTGTGTACTTATCATGGAAAAAGCATAATTGTTCGTAACCGAACTTTTCCATATAACCAAATTTATCCATTTTAATTGCCTCCTTAAAAAATTTTTTTTATATGTTAGACATAAGTCTTACTTTCTTCTTCTCCGCAAAGTACTCTTAATGCGCCTTGTGCTAAAGCCAAATGTTCATGCCCGCCGGGATAAGTGCGTACTTCTGCAATAAAGCTAACCCGATCAGTAATCCCTTGGGTAATATAAGAGCCAAAAGCCAAGCCACCGGTCAGCAAAACAGCATCTACTTTGCCACAAACAGCAGTGGAAACGGCAGCTATTTCTTTTGAAATTTGATAAATCATTGCATCTATAACAAGCTTGGTTTCGGGATCTGTTTCAGCTTTTTCTACCAACTCTTTTATATCATTGGTACCAAAGTAAGCTACTACGCCACCTTTACCAACTATAGCTTTTTTCATTTCCTGATGGGTTTTGCCGCTAAAACAATGTGCAGCAAAATCACTCATGGGCAAAGATCCGCTACGTTCCGGGCTAAATGGGCCTTCTCCATCCAAAGCATTGTTTACATCTATTACTTGTCCTTTGTGATGAATCCCCACAGAAATGCCACCACCCATGTGGGCTACAACTACAGATACATCTGAATAGTTTTTATTTACTTCCTTGCAGTATTGCCGTGCTATTGCCTTTTGATTAAGGGCATGAAAAATTGAACGGCGTTTTATCCAGGGGTGCCCACTGATACGTGAGATAGGAGCTAATTCATCTACCACTACCGGATCCACAATAAACGCAGGTTTGCCAATATTTGAGGCAATTTCATTTGCAATAAGCCCTCCTAAATTGGAGGCGTGTTCACCTTGTACACCTAAACGCAGATCTCTAATCAAAGCTTCGTTTACATGATAAGTACCGCCTGTTAAAGGTTTTACCAATCCACCACGGCCTACCACTGCGTCAAGATCTTCTAAGGCGATATTAGCTTCTTTTAGAGCATCCAATATAATTTGCTTGCGAAAATCATATTGATCTGTGATTTTTTCATAACCAGCCAATTCTGTTATGTCGTGGTTAAGGTTATCATCTAAAATAGGGGTTTCATTTTCGTAAACACTGATTTTAGTTGAGGTAGAACCCGGATTAATGATTAATAATTTCATGTTTTCTCCTTTTGGCACGGAATAATTATGATAGTATTCCTAACGCAATGGAAATAAGTTTGCTTTCAGCAGAATCTGCCCTGGAGGTGAGTATTACAGGTTTTTTTGCCCCCAGCACCACACCGCCGTTTTTTGCATCTGCCAAAAATACCAGAGATTTGTACAAAACATTGCCGGATTCAATATTTGGACACACTAAAACATCCGCATCTCCGGCTATTGGACTATCAATACCTTTGATTTTAGCAGATTCTTTGGATATAGCATTATCTAATGCTAATGGGCCGTCCAGTATGCAGCCAAGTATTTCACCATTTTTATGTTGAGCTGTCAATTCTGCCGCCTCCATAGAGGATGACATTTTAGGGTCAGCTTTTTCTTTAGCAGACAACAATGCAACTTTGGGATTTGATATGCCCAAGTTATTTACAGCTTCTACGGCATTTTGGATGATAGATTTTTTTGCGGCAAGATCGGGAGCAATATTAATAGCTGCATCTGTTACAAATAACAACTTGTGATAGGTTGGCACAGCAAAGAGGGCCAAGTGGCTTAATATTTTATCGGTGCGCATTCCGGCTTCTTTATCCAAAACAGCTTTCATGACAATGGATGTGTCTACCAAGCCTTTCATAAGTGCCTCAGATGCTCCGGTTGCAACCAAAGAAACAGCAGCTTGACAAGCTTTAATATTATCCGGCTCGTTAACAATTTCCATGCCGGAGATATCCACTTGGCTTTCTTCCGCAGTACGGCGGATTTTTTCTGCATCACCGACTAAAATAAAAGCTGCCATTTCTTTTGCATAGTAAGCGGCTTCAAGCACATGGTCATCATTTGCGCAAGCAATAGCTACAGCAGATTTTTTGCGTTTTGCTGTATTTCTGTATAAATCATCTAAGTGTGTAATGGAATCACCTCCTTGTATACGTTATTTATACCATAGTTTTTATTGGATTGCTATAGCTACAGGAAAATAATATGGGCAATTCGCCAAATTTCTATAATTCCTTTTTTGCTTCTTCAAAAGCATGTAATACATAGTCAAGTTGCTCTTTTGTATGTGCAGCAGAAATTTGAATACGGACTCTTGCTTTGCCTTTAGGAACCACAGGATAATAAAAACCGATTGCATAGACATTCTTCTCTAAAAGCTTTTCAGCTATTCTTTGAGAGGTAATTTCATCGTATGTCATAATCGGAACGATTGGATGAGAACCCGCAACAATGTCATAGCCTAAATTAGAAATACCATTGCGAAAATATGCAGTATTTTCCTTTAGTCGAGAAGATAATTCTTCAGGGGTATCTAATATTTCAAGTACCTTTAATGAGGCACTTGCAATTATTGGAGAGAGGGCATTTGAAAATAGATATGTGCGTGAACGTTGTCTCAATATATCAATAATAGCTTTTTTGCCACCGGTATATCCGCCGGAACTACCGCCCAATGCTTTGCCCAATGTCCCTGTAAGTATATCAATTTTGTCCATTACATTGTGATGTTCATGTGTACCTTTCAGTTTATCACCAATAACACCAACGCCGTGACTATCGTCAACAATTACTATTGCGTCATATTTTTCTGCTAAATCACATATAGCCGGAAGATTAGCTATTGTTCCATCCATAGAGAATACTCCATCTGTAACAATAGCCTTGATGCGGCAATCTGACGCCTCATTTAAATTTTGCTCAAGGTCTGCCATGTTGTTATTTTTATAGCGAAATCGCTTAGCTTTGCACAGGCGTATTCCATCTATAATACTGGCATGATTGAGTTCATCACTTATTATTGCATCTTCTGAGCCTAGTATAGTTTCAAAAAGTCCGCCGTTAGCATCATAGCAGGAAGAGTACAAAATAGTATCCTCAGTACCAAGAAACTTGCTTAATTTTTCTTCCAACTCTGTATGCACTTTTTGGGTGCCGCAAATAAAACGTACACTACTAAGGCCATATCCCCATTGATCTATACCTGCTTTTGCTGCTTCTTTCACTGATTCATTGTTGGATAGCCCAAGATAATTGTTAGCACACATGTTAATTAGCCCTTGTTTAGCTGTAGTGTCTATCTGTGGAGATTGAGCTGTAGTTATAACTCTTTCTGTTTTCCATAGGCCACTATCTTTGATTTCTTGCGTTACACCTGCCCAATGTTTATATGCTGTTTTCATTGCTTTCCTCCATAAATCCTATTCCCAGTTTAAGACTACCTTGCCGGAATCACCTTGCATCATTGCATCAAACCCTTTTTGAAAATCTGCATAGTGAAACCTATGGGTTATAATATTGCTGATTTCGGCATCTAAACCCGATTGTAATAATGCAGTCATTTTGTACCATGTATCATACATATGTCTACCGTATATGCCTTTTAATGTTAAGCTGTTAAAAACCACTTTATTCCAATTTATCCGGGCAGTTGAAGAAGGTATTCCTAATATTGCTATCCTTCCGCCATTAGCCATGTTTTCTACCATGTCAGCAAAAGCTATGTCACTTCCTGACATCTCCAAACCCACATCAAAACCTTCTTTTAGGTTCAATTTATTCATTACATCAGATATCTTCTCGGTTCTTACATCTAAAACTTCTGTTGCTCCTAATTTTCTTGCCATTTCCAGTCTGTAAGGTGCTATATCTGTAACAACTATGGTTCTTGCCCCAAGCCTTTTTACTACAGGTATAGACATTAAGCCGATTGGCCCCGCTCCTGTTATAAGTATGTCTTCACCAACAAGGTCAAAATATAATGCAGTATGAACAGCATTTCCCAAGGGATCAAGAATACTCAAGATATCTTCATCAATATTGGGATCACATACCCATACATTGGAAGCGGGAATGGATATATATTCCGAAAATATCCCTTGCATATTTACACCAATGCCTTTAGTTTTGCGGCAAAGATGTTGCATTCCTGTAATACAGTGTCTGCATTTTCCACAGACAACATGACCTTCGCCGGATACAATTTGCCCCACTTCAAGGCTTGTTACATTTTCGCCTAATTCAATTATCTCTCCCACGAATTCATGGCCTATTACCATAGGAGGTTTAATAGTTTGCTGCGCCCAACTATCCCATTTGTATATGTGGACATCTGTCCCGCATATGGCAGTCTTTTTTACTTTAATAAGCACATTGTTTTTTTCTAAATGTGGTATTGGTACATCTTGAAGTGCTAAGGCTCCCACTTGTTCTTCTGTTTTAACAATGGCTTTCATCGTCTTGGTATTATTCATAAATTTTCCCCTTTAAATCAGCATCCATGGTTATAATTAGATCTATTAGAAGCTGTATTCATAGATAACAGTGCCATATTTATAACTTAAATGGCTATATTAATCAATAGCCTTTACTGTATTCTTCTTTTTCCTCTATTTTTACGGAAGCAATCATGATATTATTTAC
>WQVX01000122.1 GCA_009785615.1 Defluviitaleaceae bacterium
TCGGCATTTTGAAGGACAGGTTTGTTTTTGCAATTGCACAGGATTCACCCGATGAACAGTGGATTATGATTGATTTGATTCTCAAAGAAATCCAACGGCACGTTGTTTCAATTAAGCCGGACCACTCTACTCCTCGCAATTCTACTCCTCGCGAAGTGAAGTTTCACCATAATCAAAAAGCTAATTGTTAGACGACTTTCTTAACCTGTGGACATTGATTTCTTGCTTGGAAAGGACTTTGGCAATCTCAAGAAGGAAGCACTACATTAAAAGAAGTTTCAAACTTAATTGATGATTTTAGGAATACAGTTAATCAATTTTCAAGTGAGCTTTTTATAGATTCTAAAGGAGTACCACTAAGTAGACTTATAAGCATTTCTGATACTATTGCAATATTCACACCTAAAGTAGCTGGAATCAGTGAAATTGAGCTACTAGAACTTCATGCTAAAATTGCACAAAGTATTTTAGAAACTTCAGTAAAAGCGAAATATCCAATCAGAGGTGCAATTTCGTATGGAGAATATAGTTTTTTAAATAATATAATGATAGGGCCCGGTATTGATTAATGTGCAAGTTGGCATGAAAAAGGGGACTGGATTGGTGTACATCTAACTCCATCAGCAGAATTTATCTTGAATGGTGCTACATCCAAACAACCCCATCCTTCAATAATATGCCCACAAAATAAAATACCATTAAAAAGTGGTACGCCTCCGGTTAAATTTTGTGTAAAATGGGGCATAGATGAAAAAAATTTCATGATTTAGCAAATAAAACAAAGGCTTTATTACCTGAAATTGCAGGAAAATACATAAACACCTATAATTTTTTAAAAGAAACTTGCCGGAAAGAAGGTGATAACAGTGGCACGAAGCGAAAAAATGGTATCCGTAAATAGAGAGAGATTAAAACATGCTCGTGAATACTATGGATTGTCCCTGGATGAGGTGGCGGATAGGTCAAAAATTAAACGTGATTTATTAGAAAAATTTGAAAAATTTGAAAAAGAATCAGATACTCCTTCATATGCGCAATTGACAAAACTATCTGAGTTATATGACCGTCCACTATTGTATTTTTTCTTCAATGGCAACCCCCCTTCTGATGATAAACTGTCCTTTGCTTTCAGAAAAATAGAAAAACACATAGATGAACCATTGAGTATGCAAATGCGAAAGATGCTTGAATTAGGTGAATTGATGAGTTTAGATGAATTTAAAATATTTAATAATTCTGATTTAGCCGAACGCAGATTGCCGGAAGGGCTACCATTTATTTTATGTATAGCAAAAACAGAAAACAGACTTTATGTTTATCGAAAAGGAATAAGATTTAAATATTCAGATTCTATATTTAAAATATGTGAAAAGTACAAAATAAAATATATTGAAGTAGAGAAATACCTTCTCGAAACCATAAAAAAATAGGATAGATTGCTATACTACAACTTAATATTTTCGGAGATGCTGAATATATATACAACAATGCATTTAGCATCTCTTTTTTATGCAAAATTCAGACTTCTTGTATAGTCGGACAATGCCGGGCTTTCGAGGAAATTTTGCAAGAGGTCTATTGACAAACAAAAAAATAAATGTATAATTATACAAAAAATATGCAAAGGGGCTTCTATAACATGCTAGAAAGCTTTGCAAGGATTTTAAGCGATCCGCATCGTGTTGACATGCTGTTTAATGCTATGCTAATTACCATACAGATATCTCTGGGGGCAGTATTTCTGGGGCTTATCATTGGTAGCATAATGGCAGCATTTAATATGTCGGACATTGGCTTTGTGGTAAAAGGTAAAAAAATCAGACCATTACGATTAATTGCCTTTGTGTACTTAGGCGTAATTAGAGGTACACCCGCTGTTACGCAGCTATTGATAATCACTCATACTGTATTTGCAGCAGTCCGCGGCGTAAGTGTTTGGGTAGGTATAGTAGCTTTGGGAATAAACAGTGGTGCCTATGTAGCAGAGATTATCCGAGCCGGAATACTGTCTGTAGATAAAGGCCAGATGGAAGCAGGACTTTCTCTTGGCTTTAACAAAGCTCAAACCATGATTTTTATAGTAATGCCTCAAGCAATAAAAAATATACTGCCTGCTTTTATCAACGAATTTATAGTACTGATAAAAGAAACTGCTATTGTAGGTTTTGTGGGTCTGCAAGATATCAACAGGGTAGGGCAGTTGATTATGGCACAAACTTTTGATGTTACCCCCCTGTTTATTACCGCGCTGATGTATCTGTTCCTAATATCTGTGCTAACAATGCTTTTAAGTTTATTTGAGAAAAAGCTGCGTAGCTCTGATAGAAAATAGGAGGAAAACACAATTATGATTAGCGTAAAAGATTTGCATTTGAAATTTGGCAAGTTAGAAGTACTAAAAGGCATTAACCAGGAGATAAAAAAAGGCGAGAAAGTAGTTATTATAGGGCCGTCAGGCTCCGGAAAAAGTACATTTTTACGCTCTTTAAATCTACTGGATACTCCTTATAAGGGGCAGATTATAATTAACGGTCAGAATATTATGGACAAAAAAACAGATATTAACAGTATACGTCAAAAAATGGGGATGGTGTTTCAACAATTTCACCTATTCCCACATCTAACAGTGCTGGAAAATATTACGATCGCTCCTAAGAAAATAAAAAAACTGTCCGTTGATGAAGCAAATAAACTAGCCGGTGACCTGCTTTCCAAAGTAGGTTTGTTGGATAAAATAAACGAATACCCAAACAAGTTATCCGGTGGACAAAAGCAAAGGGTAGCCATAGCCCGCGCCCTAGCTATGGAGCCGGAAGTAATGCTTTTTGATGAGCCAACATCTGCCTTAGACCCCGAGATGGTAGGAGAAGTACTTGCTGTTATGAAAGATCTAGCCAAAGAAGGCATGACCATGATAGTAGTAACTCACGAAATGGGCTTTGCAAAAGAGGTAGCTTCCAGGGTTTTGTTTATAGACGAAGGTCATATTATTGAGGAAGGCTCGCCGCAGGATATTTTTGAACGGCCTACTCATGAAAGAACAAAAACGTTCTTACAGAAAATATTGTATTAGTAAGGCAATGAAACTTTATTTCTTGACATTTACTAAATATAAAGAGGAGAAATTATTATGAAAAAGATTTTTTTTACATTGTTAATGTTAACACTTGTTGTAATTTTAGTTGGTTGTGGCAGTAATGAAAGCGAACGGACTACAATAATAATGGGTACATCCGCAGATTTTCCCCCATTTGAATTTATTGCAGAGGGCGGCCAAGGTAGGCATGGTCAATACGACGGCATTGATGTAGCCATTGCAGTACGTATTGCAGAACATATTGGAGCCGATTTAGTCATACATGATGCTGACTTTGGCGCCTTAATCATGGCACTTAACGGTGGTAGTATAGACTTTATTGCCGCAGGTATGACTATAAGGCCGGATCGCGAAGAGGAAGTAAGTTTTTCTATCCCTTATTTTAATGCTATGCAATATATTGTCGTTAGAGCCGGAAACACTGATATAGCCTCTGCAAATGATTTAAGCAATACATTTGTTGGAGTTCAAATTGGTACTACAGGCGATTTTTTTGTAACTGATAACGTTGGTGGTACAGAACCAATACGCTATAACCGTGCTAACGAAGCTTTTATGGCATTAAGAGCAGGACAGCTGGATGCTGTAGTAATTGATTCTGCAACTGCTTTAATGTTTGTTGGAGCTGCCGGTGGAGAATTGGCAATAGTACGCGACTACGCAGCCTTTGAAAGTGAATACTATGGTATAGCTGTACGCCATGAGGATACAGATCTTCTTGCGTCAATTAATGAAGTTATTTCCGAGATGGTGGCTAACGGCGAAATTGAAGCATTATTTGCCTATTTCTCACCTGAAGATGATGAATAGAAAATTGAAAGGCATCAGTATTTCATGGTGCCTTTTTTATATGAGTTTAATATCCCTGCTATTAACATGGGTAATTTTATTTCTTGTTCAGCCTAATCACTTAACCCAAACGGATATCTCAGCATTGATATGGGAATCTACAGGGCTTATTTTTTTGTATAATTGGCTTCCAATAGCATTAATTATGCGTGCAACATTTTTTGCTACAGGGCGTTTGGCTTTAACCTGCGGATTGGTAGGGTTACTATTTATAATTCCGGCTTTTGCTAACCGCTTTATGATTGAAATGCGCCATGCGGCATTGCGTCCACTTGATTTGTTGCTATGGAGAGAATTTTCCGGAATTGCCCATAGCATTAGGCCGGCTATGTACATAGGTATAGCATTAGGATTATTGGGATGCATCCTCGTGTTAATTTTGGCTACTAAGCTGGTGAAAAACATAAAACCCGCTACTCCCTTACGTATTGGCGGATCAATAGCCTGTATAGGTATTCTTGCATTACTGTTGATATTTGTTTATGGAGACACTCGCCGCTATAACTCGTTGCCTGTTTCAGGAAACGAGTTTAATTTCACCCATCAATATCAATCCGGAGGGTTTGTATTTAGCTTTTTGCATAACCTTCACCATAGTCAGGTTGTGCGACCCTATTACTTCCACCTGTTTGAATCTCAGATTAAACTAAATGAAACGCCTGAAGATCTATCACAATCATTACAACCATCACAACCAACAAATGACATCCATCCTCATGTTGTTATGATATTAAGTGAAGCCTTTTCAGACTTAGGTATGAGCGCAGCTATCAATTTTGATGGATTTCCTAATCCTATGTATAATTTCCAAGCTATAAAAGAAGAATCTATCCACGGGCATATTGTTGTACCTCATATTGGTGGAGGTACGGCAGATACAGAGTTTGACATATTAACGGGAATTAATATCCGTAGATTTTGGCGTGGTATGACATATGGCTTTACTATGGTGGATCGATCCTTTCCGGGGATAGTAAACACGCTAAATAATGTAGGTTATCGTTCTATGGCAATGCATCCGGGTGCAGGATGGTTTTATAACCGCGAAAATGTCTATCTTTATTTGGGGTTTGAAGCTTTCTTATGTGATAGCACTTTTGATATTTTAGATCAACGGGGCGGGTACATCTCAGAAAGACATACTATCGACCGAATTTTAGAAGAATTTAGGGGGCATTTGGATACTCAATTTGACACACCATTGTTTTTAAAAGCGATTACTATACAAAACCATGGGCCTTACTATGGCAAATATGGCGACATAGATATTAACTTCAACACCGATGCAAATTTGATGCCTTCAGAGATAAGTGCGTTAGCTCAATATTTTTATGGGATGATGGATGTAGACAAAGAATTGAGGCGTCTTGTGGAGTATTTTAGAGCAGAAGATGATCCTGTGATTTTGGTATATTACGGCGATCACTTACCCAGCTTTCCTTTGGCAATTTATGAAGCATTAATTCCATTAGAGGCTGATGCAGTTTATGGGAAAGATTTAATTAGATATAACCGATTGCCTTTTTTCATATGGGCAAATGATGCTGCAAGACCATGGTTAGAATCCTTCTCGGAGGAATATTTTGCGCAAGTCAGTACCATATCAGCCCACTATCTAGGTGGGTTACTGTTAGAGATACTTGGTATTTCTGATCCCTTTTTTGATTTTGTAAACAGTCTTAGACCAGAATATCCTGTGGTACTGGAGCGGACATTTTTTCCTAATGCTGCATCGGGCAGTTTTGGTGATATGGTGATTTTTAATCATAATGTTCATCAAAATCTTGCTTTATATAGTAGTTGGGCTTATTTTAGGCTTTTAGGACACATTTACTAAACAAATTCCACAGAATAAATTGCGCCATACAAGCAAATTCATGTTAAAATATACAGGTAGTAAGGAACTGTTCAAAAATCTTGGACAGGCTTATTAACTCAATTTGAAAGCAGAAGAGGACGTGTAACAATTGTACCACTGTATTATAAATCCCCGTGCAGGGCGCAGCAGGGGCAAAGAATTGATCTCATCCATAGAAGATTTTATGAAAAAACATAATAAAGAGATCGTTATAAAAGAACCCATATCACCACAAGACTCAACTGATTGGGTGCGTGATGCTTGCTTGGCAAAAAGTGAAGGAATAATAGGCGTAGGCGGCGATGGCACTATTCAGGCAATTGTAACAGGGATGCTTAGAAACTCCAAAGAATGTCAAATTCCCTTGGGGATTATCTCTTGTGGTAGCGGAAATGACCTATCCCGTACTTTTGCATCTTTTATCCCCTCAGTAAAACAATCTGAGGAAGATTCTTTACAGCAATTTCTTATGCGGGTTATACGAGGAGAACATAAAACCATAGATGCCATTCGTGTAAATGATAAAGTTTGCCTTAATGTTGCCAATATGGGATTAGATGCGCGTATTGTAAAAAATGCTAAGCGATATAAAAAATTTTTGGGTGGAAAGGCTTATTTACTTTCAGCCATTATAAGTATATTTCAACATGAAAACCTTGGCTTGCATATGTTTATTGAAGGTGAACAAAAAATTACTATTCAAAATAAAGAAGAAATTGCTAAAGTAGAATATGAAGTAAAAAGCCACTATACCTTACTAGCTATTTGTAACGGACAATACTATGGTGGTGGTATGAGAATTGCGCCATCAGCAAAACTAAATGACGGAAAGATTACACTATGTTTGATAGACGACCTTAGCCGCGCAAAAGCCTTTCGATTGTTCCCTACAATTTTGATACAAAAACATATGTATTTGAAAGATGTGAATTATCTTGAATGTACGCGCATTAAAATTATACCGGAGCGTTCCCAAATCTCTCTTTGTATGGATGGTAATTTAAGCGACGTTACCGGGGCTTTGGAAGTTAATCTTTTACCAAATGCTATAAAAGTAACTTTCTAATCAAGGAGGCTTTATGAACAAAGAATACATTAATATTGTTGGTGTGCGTGAAAACAATCTCAAAAACATCAGCTTGCAAATTCCCAAAGGGAAAATAACTATATTTACAGGAGTATCAGGTTCAGGGAAATCTTCTGTAGTGTTTGACACTATTGCGCAAGAGGCCGGACGACAGCTAAACGAAACATATAGCAGCTTTGTGCGTAACTTTCTGCCAAAATATAGTCAGCCGGATGCAGATTCCATTGAAAACCTTACTACAGCAGTGGTAATTGATCAGCAGCGTCTGGGAGGAAATGCCCGCTCTACTTTAGGCACTATTACAGATATCAACCCTTTGCTACGGTTACTATATTCACGGTTTGGAGATCCGCAAATTGGATACGCCAATGTGTTTTCGTTTAATGACCCTAGCGGCATGTGCCTTGAATGCGAAGGCATTGGTAAAACCATTACATTAAACTTGGAAACCGCCCTGGACATGGATAAATCCTTAAATGAAGGGGCTATATTACTGCCCGGTTTTTCAGTTGGAAGCTGGATGTGGAAATTATATACCGGCCAAGGTTTTTTTGATAATGACAAAAAGCTGAAAGATTATACGCAAGAAGAAATGCATAAATTTTTATATGCTGACCCTGAAAAAGTAGCCTTAGATTACAAAGGCAGCGATTTAAATATGACTTACGAAGGCTTAGTTGTAAGGTTTATGCGTCAAAATATTCAAACAGGCAAGGAAAAATCCCAAAAATCTGAAAAGAAGGTAGCTAGCTTTACTAAAACAGGAACTTGCCCTGCCTGCGGAGGAAAAAGGCTTAACGAACGTAGCCTTTCTTCAAAAATAAATGGGTACTCTATTCATGATCTGCTATCTATGCAAGTAGACGAGCTTTTACAAGTACTTAAACAAATGCCGCAAAATCCTATCATGGATAGTTTAACAGAGCGAATTCAAAACCTTATTAATATTGGCCTGGATTATGTAACTCTCTCAAGGGAAACCGCTACCTTATCGGGTGGCGAATCCCAGCGTGTTAAAATGGTAAAGCATTTGTCCAGCAGCTTAACGGATTTAACTTATATTTTTGATGAACCCAGCATAGGACTTCATGCAAGGGATGTTTACAGGTTAAATGAGCTGCTGATTAAGCTACGAGATAAAGGAAATACAGTTATCGTTGTTGAACATGATCCCGATGTTATTAGGATTGCAGACCATATTATTGACATGGGGCCAAAGGCCGGTGTGCATGGTGGTGAGGTTGTATATACAGGCTCGTATGCCGATTTGCTAAAAACTGACACGCTAACAGCAAGGCATATAGGCAAAGGTATTTCCATTAATACTTCGCCACGTCCGGTAAGTGAATTTTATGAAAGTAGCCCAAGTAGTCTGCATAATTTAAAAAATGTATCTTTAAAGGTGCCCAAGGGAGTATTAAATGTTGTAACAGGAGTAGCGGGTTCAGGCAAAAGCACTTTAGTAAACCAAGTTTTTGCACAAGAATTTACTGATGCCGTTTTAATTAATCAAAATCCTGTGGCTGCAAATGTGCGTTCCAGCCCTGCTACCTATGCAGGTGTAATGGACAGAATTCGTCAGATATTTGCAACCGCTCACAATGTAAGCCCGGGGCTATTTAGTTATAACTCTGAAGGAGCTTGCGAAGCATGTAAAGGTATCGGAAGCATCGAAACTAACCTATCCTTTATGGATGCCTTTGGCGCAATTTGCACTACATGCGGCGGCAAGCGATTTAAAAAAGAAGTGCTGGATTTTCGATATAAAGACATAAACATTGTGGAAGTTATGGACATGACCATAGCCGAAGCAGTGGATTTTTTTGAAGATAAGGACATTCGCCAAAAGTTAAAGGGCATAGTGGAAGTTGGCCTACATTACATGACCTTGGGACAACCTCTTAATACACTTTCGGGCGGCGAATGCCAGCGTTTGAAACTGGCTAAAGAATTAAACAAAAAAAGCGGACTTTACATCCTGGACGAGCCTACTACAGGATTGCATATGTCCGATGTGCAAACTATCATTGATATTATGCAAAAGCTGGTGAATAAGGGAAATACATTGCTGGTTATTGAGCATAACTTTGATGTAATAAGAAGTGCTGATTGGATAATTGATATAGGGCCGGATGGCGGAAGCCGCGGCGGACAAATTTTATATGAGGGGCCACCGGCAGGATTGCAAAATTGCAAAGATTCCGTTACAGGAAAGCTTTTGTAGGTGTAAAGTAGGTGCAAAGCAAAAATTCACAAAAATTTACAAAAAAAATGAAATAATCTCTTGAATTATTCCTAGGAAAGTGGTAGAATGTTTTTGAAATGAAAACTTAGAAAAAGGCTTGCCCTTTCGGTGCAACGTCCGCGACACTTTTAGCCGAGTGTCACGGAGGCTGTAGGTGATATCGCCTATCACTCACAGGCACAAGTTTAGCTTGCCGCTGCAATGTTGCTAGTATACTATAAACTGACTTTGTTTTCAACTCCATATTTTTGGTGCATCTTTAGTATGGATGTTGATTGGGTGTAGGTAAATGAGGTTTGTTTTGTGTATTGCTACAGATTTGTATGTGGTGCCCCCAATAGGATTATCCTAAAGCTGAATTTATGCGCGTGAGTGATTATGACGAACTTTGTCATTATCCCTACGCGCTTTTATTATTTGTTGGATTTTCATTCCCCCTCCCCCTACTTTTTACCTATAAATGAAAA
>WQVX01000123.1 GCA_009785615.1 Defluviitaleaceae bacterium
AGTAAAAGCTATGGATATAGTGGGCGGTTGCTCGGCATAACTTTCACCAACTTCCAAATCCTCACCAAACGCCCTTGCCCATGAGCGGATGGTTTTTGCCTTAAATTCGCCAAGTCCATAAAGGTGCATCTCTATGAGGACAGTTGTTCCATCCTCCAATTCTGCTCTTATATCTAGTATGGACAGTTTATCATCACCGGATTCTTTGTCCAAAAATGGATTTACAATCTTCAAAGATTTTATCACACGACAAATTTTCTTGTTTGCAAAAATGGCGTTTAGCAACGATATTAGCAAACGTGTTTCGCCCTTTGTAAAATAAAATTTTGAAGGCGTAATCAATGCGCAAGTCCATTAACAAGGAGTAGTCAATTTTTAAGGTTTTTGTTTCGTTATTCATAGGCACCCCTCCATTAGCCTTATCATAAGAAATTATCTTTCTTTTTGTATTACATTATAGTTTATACATTTTATTGAGTTTAGGCAATTGTTACAATAGTAAATTTTTTACTATTGTAACACTTTTCTTGGTCGAGATGGTGTCTGGATGCTCAGGGCCTAATATCTTTTCACAGATGGCTAAAGACTTCTGATACCATTCCAAAGCCTTTGGGTAATCTCCCAGATCATCATACACCAAACCAATGTTATTATAGGTAGTGGCGGTGGATGGATGCTCTACACCCAACACCTTTTCATAGATTTTCAAAGCCTTATGATACCATTCCAGAGCTTTGGGGTAATCTCCCTGATTAGCATATACAGTCGCAATGTTATTATAGATAGTGGCGGTGTCTGGATGGTCTGCACCCAACAGATGGTCTGCACCCAACACCTTTTCACTGATTTTCAAAGTCTTCTGAAGTCATTCCAAAGCCGTTGGGTAATCTCCCAGATTCTTATACACCGCCGCAATGTTATTATAGGTAGTGGCGGTGTCTGGATGGTCTATGCCCAACACCTTTTCATGGATTTTTAAAACCTTCTTATACTCTTTAAGTGCCTTTGGGTAATCTCCCTGATTATAATACATCCCCGCAATGTTACCATAGGTAATGGCGGTGTCTGGATGGTCTTTGCCCAATACTTTTTCACTGATTTTCAAATCTTTATGATACCATTCCAAAGCCTTTGGGTAATCTCCCTGCTTCTTATACACCTCCGCAATATTATTAAGTAATATACCAATTTCATGTTTTTCAATATTGCAAATATGCCCCATCACAGACTCAGCAATATTAAGGCGCACACGCACATCTGTATATATATCTGTATCTTTTATGTACTCATCGCTCCACATATATCTTACAATTGTGTCAACATCCTCATATTCTATACCTTCATCTTTATACTGAAGCAACACAGCTTCCTTTACTATCGGATGCATTTCATAACCCGCTTCTGATGCGGATAGCCAGCCCGGTTTTGTCAGCTTGTTTATATCATTAACATCACAAGCAAGCCACTTTTCCACATCGGCAGGTATTTCAATACTTGGCATAAGTGCGAAATTTAACAATATCCGTTTTTGCTCGTCGCTTGCTGAAACAAGGTCAAATAATGCTTGCAAGTGTTTAGCGATAGTTTGAGAGGCAGTAGTATGGTCAGTTTCTACTTCCAGCTCAGGATATGCTAAGCCTTTTTCTTTTAAATCTGCCACATACTTTTCCAATGGATACTTAGGTCTGTTTGCTGCACGTGCCAATAATTCTATAAAAAGTGTATGGCATTTTGCAAGGGTTACAATCTCACGAACGTATTTTTTTTGCTTTCTTGCTTTGTCATATTTGTAGTATTTATAGAAAATATTAATACATTGCTTTTCCGATAAAATTTTTACCGGAAATATCTCAAACCTTCCTATTTCATCCAATCTTGATGTCAATATTACGTTTGCGTGAAGCTGTTTAATAAAATCCAATCCATCATCATTAGATACGTTATCAATAAAAATGATAGTATCTTGTGTAGCCTCCAGCAAAAAATTTTCTATTTTTCTGTATCTGGTATCTTTATCTTCAACATCATCAAAAATCCTAAATGAAGTAAGTAGGCTTTCTTTTATGTTATGCTGAAACTCTACCCAGGCTATATATTTAAACTCATTTTTGACTTTGTGATATAACGCCCTGGCAACGGTGGTTTTGCCAATACCCCCTAATCCGTTAATAAGCGCAAGCTTGTTGTTTTGTTTTCGTTTGATTGTTTTGTATAGCTTTTTTACTATGTCATTTCGGTGAATGAATTCCTTGCCTGCTGTCGGTGGCCTATGGGTTAGATAATGAGTGTTATGGGGTGGATTTTCAGGAGTACTCCCATCTCTTTTACCCTTATTTGAAAATATTTTTCTAATAATTGAAAATATCATTTTAATAAGAAGCCCAATAACTGCCCCAATAGCTGTTATAATTGTAACTATTATGGTTACGCCACTACCGCTAAATGCGTCAGTACCGGGTGCTATTCTATTAATTATGCAATTTAATATCTCAAGCAATTGTTGTAATAAATCAAGCAATTGTTGTCCGTTCATGGCTACATCTCCCCGCCTATTAAACATGTCCAGTGTAATATTTGGCCATATTATAGCAGGTTATGTTGCAATTAGTAAATCACAAATCCCCAACTGCAAGCATCAGCACACATATTATGAAAATATTGTTTAAATAATTTCACTTGCTTTACACAAGATATCTTGTGAGGAGTGATTTTGTGAAAAAGTTTTTAAGTATATTAGTGTGCATGTTGATTTTTGCCGGCACTAATGTTTATGCCGGAAGCAACTGGGGCTTATTTTTCCCAAAAGATGGCGAAAGGCCAAGAGGTAATGCAACTGCTGAATATTTGGCGCAGTATGATGCATATTTTATTGGAAGCGGAAACGAAAAAATTCTGTATTTAACTTTTGACGCCGGATATGAAAATAACCTAACCTCCGGCATATTGGATACCCTGGAAAAACATGACGTTCCTGCGGCATTTTTTTTAGTAGGTACGTATATTAAAAACAACCCGGAGCTTATAAAGCGCATGGTAGATGAAGGGCATATAGTAGCCAATCATACAATGACCCACCCGGACATGAGCCAAATCAACAATAGAGAAGCTTTCATAAAAGAGCTGTCTCAGGTAGAAGGTCACTTTAAAGCAATTACAGAAAAGGATATGCCAAAGTTCTACAGGCCGCCCAAAGGCATCTATAGCGAAACCAATTTAAAATTAGCAAAAGAACTAGGCTATAAAACAATATTTTGGAGTTCTGCTTACAAAGATTGGGAAGATACCAACCAGCCATCCAAAGAAGAAGCATTTTCAAAATTGATTCCAAGGACACATCCGGGGGCTGTAATTCTTCTGCACAATACATCTAAAACAAATGCCCTTATTTTGGATGAATTACTAACTCGTTACAAAGAAATGGGTTATACATTTGAAAGCCTTAACCACCTAACAGGGTAACGATATATGTTGATGCGATTTTTTTTATATGGAGCCATAGGGTGCCTAATGGAAGTGTTTTGGACAGGTATGGGAGCATTAATTAATAAGGATTACAAACTAAGATCTACTACCTCTATCTGGATGTTTTTCATTTATGGAATGGTTGTATTTTTAGAACCAATTTACCTTCTGATACAACCATCCCCTATATTGCTGAGGGGGATAATATATACCTTGTGTATTTATACAGGAGAATATATTACAGGGGTAGCTTTAAAGCAGGCAAACTTATGCCCATGGGACTATACACATAGTCGATACCATATACAAGGGTTGATTAGGCTGGATTACGCGCCTGCATGGTTTGCGGCCGGATTGATTTTTGAAAGAGTGTTTGTTTTAGTAGGTGTAGGGTGAAGCAAAAGCAAGCTTGTCCAAAAGGATAAGCTTGTTTTTTTGCATTTTACCCCCTTGCGTCCTGTGAAGCGATCATGATAAAATTGTAGAAAGTTGGCAAAGTGTACCATGACACAAGTGAATATTTTTGCTGACCAGCTCGCGTTAAGCGGCATGAAATCAGAAAGGGGTATTGCCTTGGCTAAAAAAACAATTGACGATATTCAAGTTAAAGGTAAAAGGGTACTTGTGCGCTGCGATTTTAATGTACCGGTTATTGATGGAAAAATAACTGATGATAACCGCATTATTGCTGCACTGCCCACATTAAAAAAATTGATTGAAGATGGTGGAAGGCTTGTACTTTGCTCGCATTTTGGCAGACCAAAAGGCCCGGATTCAAATGCTTCTTTAGCACCTGTAGCGGAACGCTTATCTTCTTATTTAGGCAAACAAGTTATTTTTGCTGATGATGATAATGTTGTTGGAGAAAATGCAAAAAAAGCTGTAGCTGCAATGGCAGACGGCGATGTTGTATTGTTGCAAAACACTCGCTTCCGTAAAGAAGAAACTAAAAACGAAGAGGCATTCTCCAAAGATTTAGCAAGTCTTGCAGATGTGTACGTAAATGATGCTTTTGGAACAGCTCACCGGGCGCATTGCTCTACCGTGGGCGTTACCGATTTTGTAAAAGAATCCGCTGTTGGCTACCTTATGAATAAAGAATTACAATTTCTTGGTGGTGCAGTGGATAACCCTGTTCGTCCTTTTGTTGCCATTTTGGGTGGTGCAAAAGTATCTGATAAGCTGGGAGTTATCAATAGCTTGTTAGGCAAGGTAGATACACTGATTATTGGCGGTGGCATGGCATATACTTTTATGAAGGCTCAAGGGCATGAAGTAGGCGATTCGTTGCTGGAAGCTGATCAATTGGATTACTGCAATGAAATGCTAAAAAAAGCCGAAGGCAAGCTGCTTCTTCCTGTTGATACAGTAGTGGCAAAAGAATTTAATAAAGATGCAGAGCATAAAACTGTCCCCCTTGGTGGCATTGAAGCGGGCTGGATGGGACTTGATATAGGGCCGGAATCTCGCAAGTTATTTACTGATGCCCTTAAAGATGCTAAAACCGTTATCTGGAATGGCCCCATGGGCGTATTTGAATTTGAAAATTTTGCTAAGGGTACTTTAGCTGTTGCTCAGGCTATGGCAGATATTGATGCTACTACAATTATCGGCGGCGGTGATTCTGCGGCGGCAGTAATCCAAATGGGCTTTGGCGATAAAATGTCTCATATTTCTACCGGCGGCGGTGCTTCCTTAGAGTTTTTGGAAGGAAAAGAACTCCCCGGTGTGTTAGCTGTGCAGGATAGGTAAGTAGAGTAAGTGAAGGGTGTGTTCACATGGCTTTAGAAACAAAGGCTCTATTAAAAAGCATATACCATTCTCTTTTGATTGCAGATGATATTGAAGAATGCCGAAATGTTCTTCGTGCTATGATGGACGCGGAAGATGTTGCATATGTAGAAAAAGTGCTTGAAAATCAAAAGCCGAAAAAAAATGAACAAGTTGAAAAAGTCTTTGAAAAATATATGCGGAAGTCTGAATGAAAGGAAATATATGCGTAAAAAAATAATAGCCGGTAACTGGAAAATGAATAACGGCCCAAAAGAAGCCGTAGCTTTTGCCAACAGCATAAAAGACAGCATTAACGGTGCTGACGCAGATGTAGTGTTTTGTGTGCCTTTTGTAAGTCTTATTCCTGTGATGGAAGCTTTGCAGGGAACAGATATTGCTGTAGGTGCGCAAAATATGCACTTTGAGGACAGTGGTGCTTATACAGGCGAAATTTCCGGGAAGATGCTTGCAGAAATGGGCGTACCATATGTCATCATTGGGCACTCAGAGCGTCGGCAGTACTTTAATGAAACCAACGAAACCGTTAATCTTAAAGCTAAGAAAGCTTTAGCTTGTGGCTTAAAACCAATCGTTTGCATAGGTGAAACTTTATCCGAAAGGGAGCAAGGCATTACAGTAGATTTGCTTCGCTTGCAAACCCGTATTGCCATGCTTGACATTTCTAAAGAAGATGCTCAAAAGGTAGTTGTAGCCTACGAACCCATATGGGCCATAGGGACAGGCAAAGTTGCTACAAACGAACAAGCAGAAGAAGCTTGTAAAGCAGTGCGCCAAGTGCTTTCAGAAATTTATGACCAAGCAACTGCTGATGCAATAAGAATCCAGTACGGCGGTAGTGTAAGCAAAGATAGTGCGAAGGGTCTGTTTGCTATGCCTAATATTGACGGCGGATTAGTAGGCGGAGCCAGTCTAAAGTCTGATTTTGAGGTGATAGCACGTGCCTGAGCCTAAAAAAACAACAGTGCTAATGATTTTGGATGGCTTTGGCCTATCTGATCAAACGGAAGGCAATGCTATTGCTATGGCAAACACTCCTGTCATGGATAAGCTTATGACAGCTTGGCCTTTTGTAAAAGGCAGTGCAAGCGGTATGGATGTAGGATTGCCCGATGGCCAAATGGGTAATTCTGAGGTAGGTCATACAAATATCGGCGCAGGGCGCATTGTCTATCAGGAATTAACTAGAATCACCAAATCCATTAAAGATGGCGATTTCTTTGAAAACGCCGCTTTGCTTGGTGCTGTTGAAAATTGCAAAAAAAATAACTCTGCCTTGCATTTGTATGGTTTAGTGTCAGATGGTGGCGTTCACAGTCATAACACACATTTATATGCTTTGCTGCAACTAGCCAAAAATCATGGTTTAACACAAGTGTATGTACATGCATTTTTGGACGGAAGGGATACTCCTCCATCTTCCGGTAAAGGCTATTTACTGGAGCTTGAATCCAAAATAGCAGAAATTGGCGTTGGTCAAATTGCTACAGTAATGGGTCGCTATTATGCTATGGATAGAGACACTCGCTGGGAGCGTGTTCAAAAAGTTTATGATGCTATGACTCAAGGAGTAGGAAATACAGCGGCTTCTGTATCTGCTTGTATGGATAATTCCTATGCCGAGGGCGTAACAGATGAATTTGTAATTCCTACAGTTATTACAAACGGCTCTGAGCCTACTGCTGTAATCAAGCATCAGGATTCAGTAATATTCTTTAATTTTAGACCGGATCGCGCACGCGAAATTACTTGTGCTTTCTGTGATCCTGATTTTAATGGATTTACACGCAAACCCGGATTTTTTCCATTGCATTATGTGTGTTTTACAGATTATGACCCTACTCTTTCAAATAAAGTGGTGGCATTTCATAGCCAATCCATGAGCAATACTCTGGGCGAATATGCATCTGCTCAAGGGTTAAGTCAACTTCGTTTAGCAGAAACAACAAAATATGCTCATGTCACCTATTTCTTTAATGGTGGAGTAGAAGAACCCTACGAAAATGAAGATCGCAAGCTGGTTCCTACCCCGGAAGTAGCCACTTTTGATTTGCAGCCGGAGATGAGTGCCTATGGCATAACCGATGTGGCAGAAGAAGCTGTTAAGTCCCAAAAATACGACCTTATTGTTATGAACTACGCTAACCCGGACATGGTAGGCCATACAGGAATTATTCCTGCTGCTATAAAAGCGGTAGAGGCAGTAGATATCTGCGTAGGGCGTGTTCTGGATGCAGTAATGGCAATTGACGGCCAAATGTTTATTTGTGCCGACCATGGCAACGCAGATAAAATGATTGATGAAAAAATCGGGGAACCTTTTACCGCCCACACTACCAATGCAGTCCCCTTTATTTTGGTCAATTGCAAAAAAGCAAAAGGGCTGAATACAGGCGGCAAATTGTGCGACATTGCCCCAACTTTGCTTGATATGATGGATTTATCTAAACCTAGCGAAATGACAGGAAGCTCGTTACTACACTAGGATTGATATAAGAACCTGCGGTCAATAAGCTGATGCACGTCTTTTCGGCTGATTTTCCGCCACTCTACGTTGGCTCATCCTTGTTTGCCTTTGGGCAAACGTCGGATTTCACCGCCTTGATTGGCTAAAAATCCGGCTCGAAAATCCGCACATCCCATTATTGACCGCAGGTTCTAAGAACAATTTCACATTTGTTTAATTTTGAGAGGAGTTTTAGATTTGAAAGGATTTTTAGAAATTACAGAGATTTTTGCAAGAGAAATTATGGATTCTCGTGGAAATCCAACGGTAGAGGTAGAAGTTTTTGTAGCGGATGAAGCAAATAAAATGCATATGGGTCGTGCGGCTGTTCCGTCCGGTGCATCTACAGGCGCATTTGAAGCTGTAGAATTGCGTGATAAAGAAGATCGTTACTTAGGCTTAGGCGTAGAAAAAGCCGTAGAAAATGTAAACGACATTATCGCAGACGAAATTTGCGGCATGAACGCGCTTGATCAAGTTGCTATCGATATGAAAATGATAGAACTTGACGGTACTCCTAATAAAGCTAAGCTTGGTGCCAACGCTATCTTGGGCGTATCTATGGCTGTAGCACGTGCAGCAGCAGAAGCTCTTGGAGTGTCATTGTATCAATACTTGGGTGGCTTTAATGCTAAGCAACTGCCTGTTCCTATGATGAATATTTTAAATGGTGGACAACATGCTGATAACACTGTTGACTTCCAAGAATTTATGATTATGCCTGTTGGTGCATCTAATTTTAAAGAAGCTTTGCGTATGTGTGCTGAAATATATCATCACCTGAAAAAAATTCTTAAAGCTAAAGGTTTGGCAACCGCAATCGGTGACGAAGGCGGATTTGCTCCGGACTTAGCTACTCCGGACGAAGTAATTGATCTTATTTTGGAAGCCGTAGCCAATGCCAAATACAAAGCCGGCGAAGATATTAAAATTGCATTGGACGTTGCTGCAACAGAAATGTTCAAAGATGGCAAATACTACTTTGAAGGCGAAAGCAAAATGACCAACAAAGAAGTTACCAGAACCTCCGCTGAAATGGTAGACATGTATGAGAATTTGGTAAACAAATATCCAATAGTTTCTATCGAGGACGGCTTAGATGAAGATGACTGGGAAGGCTGGAAAATGCTTACCGATCGTTTAGGCAAAAAAGTGCAGCTTGTAGGTGACGACTTGTTTGTTACTAACACAGAGCGTTTGCAAAAAGGTATTAATATGGGCGCAGGTAACTCTATTTTGATAAAAGTTAACCAAATTGGAACCCTAACAGAAACCTTTGATGCTATTGCTTTGGCTCACCGTTACAATATGACCACAGTTATTTCTCACCGCTCCGGCGAAACAGAAGATTCCACAATTGCTGATATCGCTGTAGCAGTTAATGCAGGTCAAATCAAAACCGGTGCTCCTGCCAGAAGCGACAGAGTAGCTAAGTATAACCAACTGCTCAGAATTGAAGAAGAGCTTGATGAAACAGCGCAATATCCGGGCATGGCAGCTTGGTATAATGTGAAGTAAAGTAATAATCGCCACAAAAAACTACCCCTAATCGGTTCCGATTTGTTACCGGTTGGGTGGAAGCATTTCGCATAAAAAAGATACCCTGCCGGTTAGCAAGGTATCTTTTTTTAAACTAAAAGCAACGTTTAGCTATAAGCGACTATATTCAATTTTTAGGGTGCTATACCAATTTTTATAATATCGGCATAGCAAGGTCTCATTTCATTGGACTCGCCTCCTTTTTGCCTAATTTA
>WQVX01000124.1 GCA_009785615.1 Defluviitaleaceae bacterium
ATTTTTGCGGTCGATATTTCCGCCCTTCTTCGTCATCTCCTCCTAATTTACCTTTGGGTAAATGTCGTCGTCGCTTCCTTGAACCGGCGAAAAATCGCCTGCGCAACTCTGGTAAAAAAAGATCTTAAACAGGCTCTTAGGAGGACTTTATGGATGAGTCTATGCATAATATTGAGATTCGTAACGTAGAAGCTAAGGATATTCCAATGATTAAAGAAGTTATTGCTAAAGTTTGGAATTGGACAGATTTGATTGAAGATAATCAAACTCTTGATGCTGTAGTGGGTATATATCTAAATCAAGTTTTATATGAGGCTACTTTTGGAAGAGTGGCGGTTTTAAACAATAAAGTGGTTGGGGTCATCTTTGGTAGTGTAGATGGAATAGAACCAAAATATCGAATGTTATTGGAAAATTGTACTAACCACACCCTTACTTTGCTTGCAGCTTCAGAATCCGATCGAATAAACACTTTTGAATATCTTTCAAAATTATCAATCACATACCAAGAGCTTATAAGTGATTATATTGATAATTATGATGGAACTCTGGATTTTTTAGTTCTTTCTAAAGAATCACATGGCTTGGGTATAGGAAAAAGCCTATGGATGGCCTTAAAATCCTATTTTGATGAAAATAATGCTAAATCAATTTACCTGTACTCAGATGTGGAGTGCAACTATGGTTTTTATGAGCACTTTGGCTTTGCTCGAAAAGCTGAAAAAGAAGTAATCTTCAAATTTAATGAAGAAGATTACAAAATGAACATATTTCTTTATGATATAGCAATTCCGATTGACATTAACACGTTTACGTGTTGATGCAAGCGGAAATTGCGCCCCCTTCACCGACACGAAGCGCGTTAGTGCGAAGTGGAGGTGCTATAAAAACATAATAAAAAGGCACTTATTTTCACCAAATTAAGGTGATTATAAGTGCCTTAATTTTATTTTCGCGAAGCAGTGTTTCAATGGGTTGATTTGGTAAGGGAAACTAAATGATAGCCAAGGTTAACATCTGATAAAGCCTTGGCCGCAGCGTTACGCCCAGCCTCTTTTTTAGTTTTTCCTATGCCGGTTCCTAAAATCTGTCCCTCAAAGGAAACTGTTACAGTAAATTTTTTGCAGTGTTGTGGGCCCTCATCTTTTATAATATTATATGTCAAAGGAATAGGGCTTAGTTTTTGTACTTTCTCTTGAAGGGTGGATTTTGGATCAGGGATAATTTTTTTTGTGGTCTGCTTAACAACTTTATCGTAAGTGGATTGCTCAAAAAAAAGACCTTCTACAAAGGTAAAAGCGGAATTTATGCCGCCGTCTAAGTACATGGCTCCTATTACAGCCTCCAAAGCATCAGAAAGTATGGAGTCCTTATCTGCCCCGCCGCCAAACGCTTCACCACGGCCTAGGCGTATATGGTCTCCTAAACCTATTTGGCGGGCGTGCGAGGCTAGATTTTGTTCACATACAATACATGCCCTAATTCTACTTAGTTCACCTTCTGAAAGTTCTGAATAGCGATTGTATAAAATATCACTGGACAATAGCTCTAACACTGCATCCCCTAAAAATTCCAAACGCTCGTTACTGTCGCCTATACTCAAATGGTTTTCATATATAAATGATCTATGTGTTAACGCTTGCAGCAATTGGGTTGGATCATTAAAAGAATAGCCCAATATCTCTGTAAGTTTCGGCGAAATAGTTAAGGGATTCATCTAATCTATTTGCCTCCGGCTAGTGCTTTTTTGATATATTCGGCGGCATCTCCTACAGTTTTGATCTTTTCTGCATCTTCGTCATTAAATTCTAATTCAAATATTTCTTCCAATTCTGTTATAATTTGAAAAACATCTAAAGAATCCGCGCCTAAATCTTCAACAAAAGAAGTATTTGGTGTAATTGATTCTTTACTTATTTTTTCGCTTTGAGAACCCATTTGAGATAAAATAACGTCTCTAATTTTTTCAAATTCCATTACATTCACTCCACCTTGTTTTGTTTCCTAAATTTACTTCTCTTTATGTTTGGTTTGCCATAAACAATACAGATTGCCTTATGGCACTGCAAATAGCAGTTGCACCGGAACTACCATGGGCTTTTATTACCGGGTTTTTAAGTCCCAAAAATGGCGCACCACCAACTGCCTCATAGTCAAAATTCTTTTTAACCCGCTTAAAGGCTCCTTTAGCAAGCAAGGCTCCTGTTTTTGATATAGGATCTGCCATTAGCTCATCTTTAATTATACCCATTAAACCTTTGGCAAGTCCTTCTGTATACTTTAAAATTATATTCCCAATAAAGGCATCACATACTGCTACATCTACCGCCCCCAGAGGGATCTCGCGAGCTTCTACATTGCCAATAAAGTTAAGTCCTGTTTGTTCGGCCCGGGTCTGTATAAGACCATAGGCTTCTTTAACCAGTGCATTACCTTTTTCTTGTTCTACGCCTATATTAACAAGCCCTACTTTAGGATTTTTTATACCCATGGTGGAGTTCATATAAGTACTTCCCATTTGAGCAAATTGCGCTAAGTATGTTGGCTTGCAGTCTACATTAGCACCGCAATCCACCAAAAAAGTAAAGCCTTTCCTATTTGGCAAAAGAACACCCAAAGCAGGTCGTTCTATACCTTCGGCTCGGCCTATTATTAATGTAGAAGCTGCAAGTATAGCACCTGTACTACCTGCGGATACAAAAGCAGATGCTTGTCCCTCTTTAACAGCATTTAAGCCTTTAATCAGGGAAGATTCTTTTTTTCTTCGGATAGCAAAGGTAGGGGCTTCGTTATTATCTATTACATCAGCAGCATGTAAAATAGATATGGCACCGGACGGTGCATTTGCTTCTGCAAGTTCTTTTTCTATTTCGTCTTGGCGTCCAACCAGCAAAATTTGTACTTTCAATTCTGCCACTGCCAAGGCTGCCCCTTGTACAATTGCTTTTGGCGCATGATCTCCGCCCATGGCATCTACTGCTATGATGTTTGGCATACTATCCTCATCTCCCGGATATACGAAGACACGGAGAAATAGTATCCGTGTCTGTTTGTTACTCAGCTAATTTAAGCACATCACGACGTTTGTATACTCCACAAGATTTACATACCTTATGTGGAACAGTGTACTCGCCACAATTACTGCACGTTACTACATCAGGAGTTGCTATTCTCCAAGTGTGTGCCCTACGCTTATCTCGGCGTGCTTTTGATGTTTTTCCTTTTGGACAAATCATATATGTCACCTCCTAAAATTACTACAATTATGGGAAATTATATAGTGAACCTATCCGGTGTGTCAAGGGGCGTTTTAGCATGTTAACGATAATTCAAGACCAAGGAAATATTTGTATAATCCACTGTTAGGACAAAAAAAGAGGCTTTTGGGACAAAATATTCCAAATAATAAGAATTTGATGTATTATGTACTTGGTAAGAATGATTTGCGGAAAAGTTATAATAAAAAATTCAAGGGGATTTATTGAAAATCCCCTTGAACAAGCCGGCTATAGCTTTAACTTATTACGCTATCTATTCTTCGATGCTTTCGGATACCTCCACGGCAAGATCTTCGGTACTGTCAACCCTATTGAGCAGCAGGGTTAGGCCGTTTCTTGTTGCTGGGGGTATTGCCAAATATCCGTTGCCGGAATACAGGGAAAGCAAGTAGAATTCATACTCCGGATGGTCAACTCTTATGTCATACAATCCATCTTCAAGATCCAATAAAAATCTACCATCTGAACCGGTGATTTGAGGATCACCAACTACTGTGCCATCTAGCGTGTATATTGTAACAGTAGCACCTTCAACTGGTTCCATTGTTTCAGTATCGTAAACAGTGCCATCAAGTTCTACAATAATTTCCAAGTAACCAAGGCGTACAACATGGTTTACTCCATTATATGTGTAATGAAGCTCTACATGTGGGCGTTGGCCGGATGCAAGCAAAACGTCACTATGGAAATTAACAAATCTTGCAGAAAAAAGATTTCCACTTCTTACAGCATTTAAAGTATACGTGTTGTGAGATGCTACCAAAACAAATGTTGCTGCTGTTACGTTACGGACAACACTTTCGTGCTTCATTTCTACAGATGCAGTAACTTGATTTCCGTGTATTATTTGGAACTCAGGACCGGAACCAACAGCTACATTCCGTAAAAATAATCTGTCTGTATAGGCAGCAGGGAAATTTGGATTCATTAACTGTGCATCAGGATCAATACTTGCAACTTGACCGCCGTGCTCCCTGGCTAAAGTAATTCTAAGGATATCCGGACGTTGGATAAATTGAACAGGACGTTGAGTAAATGCTAGTATTCTTGACCCATCCGGCAACATAAGAAGCGCGCGAATTAAGAATGGTCCGCTTATGTGTTCAGTTTGAATCATTATTTCTTGGTAGTACCTTCCATTAACCACAGGAACCATGTGTACAGAGCATGGCATTTCATATGCTGTTCCATCTGCACGCAAGCGCACGATTTCAACAAATACAAATGATCCGGAAGGTGCATTTTGACCCCTAAATAAAGCATCGCCACTTATTACAAATGGAGTAACATCATCAATCACATCTTCTTCAACATCATGTGTTCCCGGGATTTGACGATAGATTGTTTCGATTGTAAGACTAGAGCCAATAGGGAACACAAAAGGAGTGGCATTTGGAGGTTGGAAGAAACCGATATCTGCTACAACATCAACTCTAATAGCAGTAGCAAACAGAGGTACTTCCATTCTGAATGTTATTGTATTTTGTTGGAAGATAGCATTATTATGGGTAGTTACTATCATTGCATCTCCTGCAAAATCAACACCCGCAGTATTTTGAACAATACCATTAGGGCCTGCTCTAAAAGTTACATCTTCTTCTGAATCTACAAGAAATTCTCCTCCATAAGGCAACGTAATTGTAAGCCTTCTGGGAGTAGCAGTAGTAGTCATATAAGTGAGAGTAACGTAAACCTCATCCCAAGCGAAGAATACTTCAGGAGTAATCGTTACTTGACCACTTGGCATTATTGTAGTTGGTGCAATATCAATAAAGGTTGGTTCAAATAGATTAAATTCATCCGGCAGATAAGTTTCATCAACAAGAACTTCTTCTTGATTATCTTCAGATATGAATTCATCCAATTCTTTAGTTTCTAAAACCGGTACTTCCGGAGTTGCTGCTTCATCAGGATAATAAACCTCCGGCAAGTAGCTATCAACATTCGCATATGCTTCCTCTTCTACAGAAATCTCAGCAATACTTAAATCATAATCACTATAATAGGAATATGCTAAAGCACTTGTTGTAGAAAACATCATAGTAACAGCTAACAGCATACTTGTTAAAAACTTAAATTTCATTAATCTTACTCCTCTCGTTTTTAGGTATCTTAAAACCCCTTTAATTGTCTACTTTGCAATAAAAATTAAATCGTTTATGTCATCTGATATCAAATACTTTTTTTGTTTGTGAGATTTGTTTATAGGTTTTGCTTATAGGCTTATTCTTCAATACTTTCTAAAAATTCGTTTAAGTCAGTATAGAATAGCTCCATGATATGGCCTTCTTGCGTTGCAATCCTATGGAGATATAAGCGCAAACCAAGCCTTTCAGGAGGTACTTCCAGATATCCATAGTCAGAATGCATGGATAGTAGGAAAAATCCGTAATCAGGGTGTTCTACTCTGATATCGTACCATCCATCTTCAACATCCCACTGGAATCTGCCATCTGAGCCGGTAATTTGAGGATTAAGTTGATCGTTATGAGATACCCATACTTCCCAGAATCCGTGTGCCACACCATCAATTACTTCACCATCCAGTCTAAGCAATGTAACAGTAGCACCTACAATTGCTTCACCTGTTTCAGCATCGTGAATGGTACCTTCCGGATCTACGATAATTTGTAGATAGCCAAGGCGTATAGTGCGAGTTTCTCCATCAAGTGTATAAGTGAACTCTACATACGGACGGCGACCCGGCGAAAGGAAGATGTTGCTTTGGAAACCGGCAAATCTTGCCGAGAAAGTACTTCCGTCTAGCGTTGCGTCCAATCTATGTGTCCCATGAGTTGTTTGCAAAACAAATTCTGCATCTGTTACGTTTTGAGCAGCACTTTCAAGTTTCATTTGAACAGAAGCAGTAACAGGACTACCCCCTCGTACCCAGAATCCGGGACCAAGGTCAACAACAACACTTCTCAAGAAGAGTCTTTCTTCATCAGTAGCGGGGTGGGTTGGATCCATTCTCCATTCTTCCGGATCAACGCGAGAATCTATACCACCGTTATCTCTTTGTAAAGCGATTCGGACGATATCCGGACGTTTGAGAACTGTAATTGGTCGTTCAGCAAAAGCGTAAATCCGTAATCCATCTGCTGACATAAGGTAAGCACGAATCAGGAATTCGCCGCTTTCATAGCCATTGTCATTTACCAGTATTACATCTTGGTGATATCTTTCTCCGGTTATAGTGGCAATGAATGAAGGGAATTGATCTGCTGTTGCATCCTCATGTACTCTAACAATTTCGAGAAGTACAAATGATCCCGGAGGTGCATATACAGGTGTATCATCTTCACCTCTTACTAAAGCATAACCACTTATTACAAATGGAGTAACATCATCAACTACATTTGGAGCTTCAATTGTAAGATAAGAGCGCATAGGGAATCTAATATACTGACCACCCGGTGGGAAGAAATAACCAAGATCCACATCTACATTAAATCTAAGATAAGAAGACATCAGAGGTGCTTGCACTCTAAATCTTATTGTGTTTTGTTGGAAAGCTGCATTGTTAGGTGTAGTTAATGTCAGTGTGTATTCGTTCATCGTAGGTTTTGTATCATAAGTTACTTTAACCTCAGTAGCATTTTGCGTAGCACCATTAAGGCCGGCTACAAAAGTTACATCTGCCGGTGATGTAACAAGGAACTCCCCTCCATAAGGTAACGTAATTGTAAATGTTCTGGGGGAAGCAGTAGTGGCCATGTAGGTAAGTGTAACGTAAACATAATCCAAAGCAAAAATCACATCAGGAGAAAGTGATATTTGGCCGCTCGGCAATACAGCAAATGGCTCAATTTCAATGAAACCAGGATCAATTAAGCTAAATTCATCAAATAGATAAGCTTCATCAAAAAGGTATTCTTCTTCTTGAAGTTCGTCTTGATCTTGATAGTATTCAGCTACAAATTCATCCAAATCTTCATTTTCTAAAACAGAGACTTCTGAAGTTGATGTTTGATAATAACCCTCCGGTAAGTAGGTATCAACATCTTCTGATGCTTCCTCTTCTAATTCAGTAATTTCAACAGTGCTTAGATCAAGATAGGCATAATCTGAAGATGCTAAAACACCTAATGAAGAGAACATCATAGTAACAACTAACAGCATACTTGTTAAAAACTTAAACTTCATTAATCTTACTCCTCTCATTTTTGGGTATACGTGACCCTTTAATAGTTATGCTTACAATTGTTGCTGCGGCTAGTGCCGTTTTAAAGCAATTAAAATAAGCCGCACATGTGGTACTTGACATCAGATACTCATTGTACAGCTTATTTTAGGTTTTGTAAAGTGTTTTTTTAAAAAATGTAAAATAATGTGAAAACATAGCAAATCTTAGTATTATCAGCCTAGATATGAAAGCTATCAAGGTCTAATAAATTGAATGGGGCGTTGTGCCATAGCTAATATTTGAGATCCATCCGGTAGTAAAAGGAAAACACGAATCAGGAACTCACCGCTATCAAGTTGAGTTTGAAGTAATATTTCTTGAGAATATATTCCATCAACTACAGGTATCATGTGTACAGCACATGGAAACGCATATGCTGTTCCATCATCACGTAATCTTACAATTTCAAGGAACACAAATGATCCTGAAGGTACAGCTTCTCCCATTGATAAAGTGCTACCACTTATGATAAATGGCTCACCATAGATAACTACATCCGGAGCTTCTATTGTTAATTCATTTGGACGTGAGGTAAATTGAATTGGACGTTGAGCAAAAGATAAACTTCTTGATCCGTCCGGTGGCATTAAATAGGCACGTATCAAGAACTCGCCGCTTTCATGTTCAGTTTGCAGCAATATATCTTGATAGTATCTTCCGTTGACGATAGGAGCCATGTGTACAGATTCAGGAAATTCATATGCTGTTCCATCCGGGCGCAAACGCACAATTTCAAGTAATACAAATGATCCCGGAGGCGGGTATTCTCCCCTAAGTAAAGCGTTACCACTTACAACAAAAGGATCAACGTCATCCGCTTCATATGGTGCTTCAATTGTGAAATAAGAGCGAATATCAAATATAGTTGGGGTATTCATAGGTTGAAAAAATCCTACGTCCACACCAACATCAATACTAAAACTAGTGGCCATCCAAGGTACAAGTACCCCAAATCTTATTGTGTTTTCTTGAAAAAATGCATTGTTAGGTGTGGTTACTGTCATTATATTTTCATCAATAGTAACAGCGATAACAGGTTGTTCAACTCCGTCTGTCCCGGCCGTAAAAAATATATCTTCTACTGAGTTTACAAGAAATTCAGCTCCGTCTGTTAATGTAACTGTAAATATCCTGGGAGTGGCAGTAGTGGCCATATAAGTAAGGGTAACGTAAACCTCATCCCAAGCAAACAATACATCAGCATCAAGGGCTATTTGACCACTTGGCAAAACCGCAAATGGATCAATTTCAATAAAATTTGGATCGTTATAATAGGAATATGCAAAGACACTTGTTTTAGAAAATAACAAAATAATAATTAACAACATATTTATTAAAAGCTTAAATTTCATTAATATTACCCCTTTCAATGTTAAGGAATGTCAAAAAGCTGTATTCAGCATTTGTAACTGCTTTGCTCATTACATGAAGATTTAATCGCTATAGCCGGCAAATAAAATACAGTGAGCATTTTGCGTTAGGTGCTCATTGTATAGCAAGTTTGATATTTTGTAAAGCGTTTTATTTGTAAAAATGTAAATAAAGTGAAATTTTGGTTGAATAATGGAATTTTTACACGCTTTATCCTCAATTAAGGTGGCAAAACAAATGTGCGCATTTGCTATGCCACATAACTTTAGCTGTGTTATAATTATCTCATGTAGGGGTGAGACTATGACAAGGTTACAATACAACTTGAAATCAGATACATTGTTCAAGATGTTATTTGCGAAGAATCAAGGACTTTTAAAAAGGCTTGTTGGCGCGCTATTGGTCATAAATTTTGAAGATATTACAGAATTTACTGTTATTAATCCTGAAATTTCTCCGGAAGAACTTGGCAAAAAATTTTGCAGGCTAGATATTAATATGATAGTAAACGACCAAAAAGTGGACTTGGAATTACAGATAAGCGATGAGGGCAATTATCCCGAAAGAAGCCTGTTTTACTGGGCAAGAGAATATTCTACAGGGCTTAACGAGGGCGAAAATTACAATTTATTGCC
>WQVX01000125.1 GCA_009785615.1 Defluviitaleaceae bacterium
CAAGTGTGATTTGTACGCGGAAAGCAGGTTGGTTGTTGTATAAGTGTATTAGACTAGAATTTATATTGTCGGGGTTAATGGATAGATTACCGCCAACCACATTTGTTGTGCCTGTACCATATCTAAGTCCAGTCCCCCCGATCCATTGACCATCAGCTATTTGCACCAATCCACCAGATATTGTTAATGTTGGGACAACATTGTCATAACCGCCACCAATAGCAGCACCGCTACTACTGCTGGCTACTACGCGACCACCAGTTATGCTAATGAAACCAATTGCACCATCAATATCTCCACCACCAGTACCACCAGTGCCAATACCTGCACCATCTGAATCACTGTTAGCTGTTATAATGCCACCATTTATATAGATGTTTCCAAAACTACCGCCGGCACCAGTACCGATACCAGCACCAGAATAACCACCATTAGCTACTATAATGCCACCTGATATAGTGACGGAGCCTAAGAGAAGAGTAGTATCAGCTACTCCACTACCAACACCACTACCAATGCCAGCACCAAAATAACCACCATTAGCTGTTATATTACCACCTGTTATATTAATAATGGCACTACCCATAGCACCTCCCCCGATACCAGCAGCACCATGCAAACCGGTAGCTATAATATTTCCGCCGTTTATGGTGATATTACCACCATTACCTCCATCAAAAAAATGATCCATATTAAAGCCACCCCCAATACCGGCAGCAGAAGCTCCGCCATTGGCTTCAAGGGATCCTGTACCATTTATTGTCAAAAAACCACCATTTGTCTGAATTCCAGCATTTCTAATACTTCCACTAGTACGTGAAGCATCTAAAACATTATTACCCTCAAGCCAAAGGTTTACAGTGGCGTTTTGCATATCTAAAGCCGCACCACTTGCTGTATCAATATTTACATTATTGAGGATTAAATTAGTTTCAATAGCACTTGTTACCTCAATTCGATCAATAGTCAATCCTGCCCCATTTATTTGAAAATCTCCACCACCATAAATTGTTAATAATCCATCTGGTGATAAAGTCCATCCTGTCCCTATTTCGTTAACATTTGTAGCATTAATTATTGTAGGAGTAGCAGGGCGGACAGGTGCAGATTGTGGTTGTATTTCTTGCGCTGGTGTTGCAGTAGAGGGAATTGACGCATCAAGAGCGGCCATAAACGGTAAAGCAAAATTTCCACTAAGCAATCTTTTGGTGTTAAATTGTATTCGCTGAGAAATAGAATCTATCTCATCTATAATCCGGTCAATTTCATGTTGTATTTTTGCTCTGTCAGATTGGCTTAGATTTCCACCATCGTGAACATTGGTGTCATTAGAGGCAAAAACAACAAGCTCACGCATACGAATAATCATATCATTTATACTTGCAGTGCCACCTTCAGCAGTTTGTATAAGAGAAATAGCATCTTGAGCATTGCGAGATGCTTGATCAATCCCTCTGATTTGTGCTCGCATTTTTGAGGAAACAGAAAGCCCTGCGGCATCATCAGCGGCGGAGTTTATGCGAAAGCCACTTGATAACCGCTGTGAAGCGCGAGTTTGTCCAACACTAACATTTGTTAGGTTCCTATACGCATTTAGCGATAATACATTAGTTTTTATTGTCATAATTAATATTCCCCCATGGTTATTATAACAGTAATGTAGGGGCACAAAATGTTGCCCCTACATTAAAATCACATACAAATTTTGATTTTGTTGTGCTAAGTTAAATATTACAAAATCAAAATTATCTGATAACTCCACGTTGAAAACTAGCTGCATGACGCCATATTGGATTGGTAAAGGCAGCATTGGCATTTCTTATATAGATGTGACCAAGATCACGAGAATCATGCGTTCTGGTTAATACAAACGGAGTAAATGTAGCTCTGAAATAACCATCACTATCCGTAATAACTACACTAGATTCTGCTCTTCTTCCATATCCAACATTTGAAGAATTTATTGGAGAGCTAGGGTTATATACTCCAACAACTATCCTAGCATAAGGTACCGGTACGTTGTTATACATAGCTCGACCGGTTACTATTAAACTTAGTTCTCTGTTTCTCCAAAGCCCAATGTGATTTGTTGGCTGGTTCCACCCTCTAAATGAGCCTCCGGCGTAATCAACACCAATAATTCTATTGGGAGGTCTGACATTGTGCTCAAAGACCACTTCCATATTGCCTGTAATAGTTACATTTACTCTATTGCCACTAACTAACGGAACACCCATACCATTTACCAAAGCACCGGATACTACGTGTGCTTCAACACTTGATGCAATGATTTGTACAGTAGAACCTTCGGCACGTTGCACTACAAGATCTTCTATCAAACTTTCATTGGCACCTGCACGCACATGCCTTACTGTTATATATCGAGTAATACCATAGCGGAAAACTATGTCCATATTTCCAATAACATTTACGTTTACCCGATCACCACCAACCGGATTAGTACGTACACCATTTACTAAAGCATCAATTAAAGTATAACCGGGTATTTCAGGTGCAATAATTTGGTGAGTTCGCCCTGCTATATATGGTTGTGTAGTAGGCGAATTTATAACAACATTAGTATTAACATCTATCCCGCTTACAGTGACATTGTACATATTAGGCATGTTGTAAACTTCAAATTCAAAGACAGAGACTGGTGTAGCAAGGCTGGAATGTCCAATTCTCAATCTCACAAATTGACCAGCTACTCTTTCATGATGCATATAGTCTAAGAAGCTTATTCCATAAGAATTTGTTTGAGCAAAGTTATTTCCTTGTGTCAATGCATACCATATAGCTCCATCAATGGAATATTCCAAAGCATAATTACGTATTCGATGGGCGTTTTGGAATATAACAACTCTATTAAATTCTTTTATTTCTCCAAAATCTACCATAAGATATTCAGGGCCATCTGTAAGTGCTTGCCAAGACGGATGAGGGAGGGGAAGCGGCGGTAATACATATCTTATACCATTATTTGTCCATGCAGCATTACGAGCAGCATTAAGCGAAGAACTAGCACTCATTACTGCTCCGCGATAATCTCTTGCAAGGTTAGTTAATTCGCAACGTGGATTAGTTGGGGTCAGCTCATATCTTACAAATTCAATCTCTGCTTCAGCCCTAGCTATCTCATCACCAACACCATCAAGCACTGTTACTTCAACTATAAACCTACCATCTTGTTGGGAGGCAAGATTCTTAAAAAACTCAAACTCTACAATGTTACTAGGGAAAGGCCCCATTATTAAATCAAGCAGATACACATGATTTCCGGGGTCATCATACCTAGATATAGTTCCAAGAATAAAGAAAACATCATCATCTTCTATATCCCCATAGATCCTAAAAGATTCACTTCCAACAACACGATCATGTGATAAATTCAGGTTTATAGAAGGCGAAGGCTTAACATATTCAATAAATATAGGATCTGCTGCACTTATTTCATCACCATCAGCATCAAAGAGTAAAGCTGTAACAATATGAGTGCCTTCTTGAGCATTTGAAGGAAATGAAAGTTGAGCAAAATTAAAACTTCCATCTGAAGCTGTAGGGTCTGCATGTCCCAGTCTTTGAGTAGAAGGATCATCTACATGTGCAATATTAAAGCCAACCATAAAATCTGTGCCACTAACATTTTCACGTCCGGTTTGTCCAAAAATATTAAATGGCATGTCTCCAACAACAACATCTTCTGAAGATCTGATATAAAAGCCGGAGCCTACGTTAAACGTTCTTTCAACAATATTTGTTCCAAGAGTAGGATTAGCAGGAATCCCGACCATAACAGACAAGCCAAAACTTCCTGCACTTGGTGGAGCTTGCACCCTAAATATCAGCTCATTTTGAAAGCCTGAACCATGTACTTGAGTACCTGACGTAAAGGTAACTACATCATTGCCAATTACTAAGTTACTTATTGGACGATAAGTTCCACCAGATGTAAATGTAATATTTGAAGCATCATTTATAAGAATTTGAGCTTCATTTGATATTCCATCAATTTCTTCGTTGATTACTTCTATAGTGATTAGGTTGGTAGGTATCATTGCACTTGTCCACCGAACAGTAACAGTGACCTCATCACCGGCTTCAATTTCACTATAATCAGCATCTGTAGTCATATAAATTAGAAGAGCCACACTTGGAGCAATAGCTATTGAACCAATAGCCGAAGGGGTGGTGGTTTGCAGTACTACATCATGAAACTCATTAAAATAGAGTGCATCTGTAACGTAAACCTCTGCTGCACTTACATTTGTTATGGTTGTAGTTGAAAACACCATAACCATAGCCAAAAACATTGCAATACCAGACTTTAGTCTTTTGATACTTTGAAAAATCATTTGTTTTACCTCCGGTTTTTTCTCAATAGTTATGAACTATAGAGATATAATTTTTTTTATTGTCTAATTTAAGCCTTGCTGATTACTTGTTTTATCCGAATAATGTACCCCACAAAAAAATATTAAAAGGATAAAAATCAAGCCGTTGTATCGCTTGCAAGTAAACTTAGTGAATCGACAAAAATACTTAAATTACCAATAATAAAGACAATTTAACACAAAATAAGACATAATGCAATAATATTTTTTTCATTATCAACAAGTCTAAATTTACTGAATTTGCGAAAAAATATAGTATCGATACGTCAATTTTCGACAAAATTCGTACATTACCTATGTTTTAATGCGCAAAACTCATCTTTTGCAACAAAGAACTTTAAGTATTTTTCAAATAATTCCATAAATCACTCTAAACGTATATAACGATTTTTTATACAATGTCCTATGTAGTTGTACGAAAATAAAAATCTATAGGATAAATAAAGGCTTGATCAACTTGATTTTTGCAAGAAACAATGATATCCAACCGGTAACAAAATGAGATCGGTTGAACGAGCGAGGTGGTTGTTTTTTATGAGTGGTTAAAATCCCGGTGTATAAGTCATAATATATTATTGAGTTTTACCATTGACTTACATTCAGAACATGAAGTATGCTTAATTATAGCAAATGTAATGCAAAATAATATTTGCTATATGTAATTATATACAAAAAACAAAAGTGAATAGGAGCACGTTTATGTTAAAACATTTATTTAGCCCAATTACAATTAAGGGAAAAGTAATTAAAAACCGTTGTGTAGTTCCGGCTATGGTCACAAACTACTGTACAACAGATGGAGAAGCCACAGACCGCTTTTTAGCCTATCATGAAGCAAGAGCCAAGGGTGGTTTTGGTTTGATTATCACAGAAGATTATGTGGTAAATCCAACAGGCAAAGGGTTCAGCTATGTTGCAGGTTTATGGAAAGATGAACAGATTGAGGGTCACAGCAAGTTACCGGAAATTGCACACAAACACGGTGCTGTTATATTGGCACAGATTTATCATTGCGGACGGCAAACTACCAAGCGCGTAATTGGAACAAATCCTTACGCACCTTCATCAATTATATGTCCCTTTGGTACAGAAGTCCCCGTAGAACTTACAGTTGATGAAATCAAGGGCTTGATAGAAGATTTTGGTGACTGCGCATTGCGTGCTAAAAAATGTGGATTTGATGGCGTAGAAATTCATGGGGGACATGGTTATCTTATTGCTCAATTTATGTCTTTGTATTCAAATAAAAGAACAGATCAATACGGAGGCCCGTTACAAAATCGACTCAAATTCCCACTAGAAATCATTAAAAACATTCGTGAAAAATGCGGAAAAGATTTTATTATCGGATTTAGAATTTCCGGCGACGAATTTATTGAAGGTGGAAGAACTATAGAGGAAACAAAAGCAATTGTCCCCGCATTGGAAATTGCGGGAATTGATATTATCCATGTTTCGGCGGGCGTATATGCTTCTGCTGATGCAGTTGTGCCGCCAAACTACACAAAATATGCCTGGATATCAAATTTAGCAAAAGAAGTAAAAGCTATTACTGACCTTCCTGTTATTTCAGTGGGAAGAATCAACGATCCACAGGTTGCGAACAGTGTTATTCAATCAGGCTGTGCCGATTTTGCAGCAATGGGTAGGGCTTCTATAATTGACCCTGATATGCCTGTTAAAGCTGAAGAGGGACGCTTTGAAGAAATAAGACGCTGCATTGCATGTAATCAAGGCTGCCTTGGGGTTTTGTTCTCTGATAATCCTATCACATGTACTTTAAATCCTGTAGTTGGCAAAGAAAAAGAATTTGCAATTGTAAAAGCTGAAAATCCCAAAAAAGTAGCAGTGGCAGGTGCAGGCCCGGCCGGTTTAGAAGCTGCCATTGTTGCCGCCTCAGCAGGTCATGATGTAGTTGTATATGAAAAATCATCTCAAGCAGGTGGAAATTTTAGATTAGCTGCAATCCCACCATCTAAAGGAGAACTTGCCGGCTTTATTAATTGGCAAACACATCAGTTGGATAAATTGAAAGTACCAATTCACTACAACAAAGAAGCAACATGCGAATTGTTTGAAAAAAATCCCGCAGATGTAATTATTGTTGCAACAGGGGCGACGCAAGACAATCCGCCAATTCCCGGTGCCGACCTACCACATGTAGCTACAGCAGGTGATGTTCTTTCAGGAAAATCTAATGTAGGGGCTTCCGTTGTTGTAATAGGCGGTGGATCTTGTGGCGCAGAAACTGCTAACCATCTTGCCGTCCAGTTAAGAAGTGTCACTTTAATTGAAATGACAGGAGCTATTGCAACAGAAGAGGCAATGGCACCAAGATTGCATTTATTAAAATCGCTTGAAAACCGTAAAGTGGCAATGCTTACTAATACAAAAGTTGCCGAAATCACAAGTGACGGGGTCAAACCGGAAGATGGTCGCTTGATTTCCGCAGATAGTGTGGTACTTGCAACCGGCTACAAGTCAAATAACGGCCTATTTAATGAATTATCTCAAAAAGGGTTAAATGCTTGTATCATTGGTGATGCGGATTCTGTAGGCTTGGTTCTAACCGCTGTTAAGCAAGGTTATGAAGCAGGGTTAATATCATGAGTTTTTGATAAATAGTCAAAGCTAGGCAAGTAAAGATAATTTTCACACTCTTTGCTTGCTTAGCTATTTTTATTTAAAACAGCCTATTACAAAAGGACGTTGGATATCGTGTGATTGTCTCAATATCCAAACGCCCTTCATGTTATAACTTTTTTGTTTTTAAATTAAGATCTGTGCGAGGGGACTATCAGCCACCCATAGCCTTGCTAACTTCTTCTGCAAAGTTTTCTTCTTTCTTTTCTATGCCTTCGCCTGTTTCGTAACGGACAAAACGTCTAACATTTATTTTAGAACCAATAGATGCACTTACAGATTCTAAATATTTTGCACATGTCATATCGCCATCTTTTACATATTCTTGTTCAAGCAAACATAAGGATACTAAATTCTTTTTAAGCCTACCTTCTACTACCTTTTCGGCAACATTAGCCGGACGGCCTTCATTGATTGCTTGTTGCAACAAAATTTCTTTTTCTTTGGCTATAAAATCTTCAGACACATCTTCTTTAGCTACAAATAAAGGAGACATAGCAGCTATTTGCATACAAAGATTACGACCGGCTTCTATAAGTTCGTCATTAGATGTATCAGACTCCAGCTCCATCATAACTACCACGCGGCCACCACCATGTGTATAGTGAACAATAGTGCCGTTATCACAAGCAGCATATCGTGTAAATCTACGTATGCCGATATTTTCGCCTATAGTAGCAATTTTTTGAGTAAGAACTTCTTGTACTGTTTCACCTGTTGGCCATTTTTCGGACATAAAGGCTTCAATATCTTCTGCATTAGATTTAAGTGCCAATTCTGCTACTTTGTTAACATAATCAATAAAATCTTGATTTTTTGCAACAAAGTCTGTTTCACTGTTTACTTCTACCACTGCACCGGATTTACGGTCATCTGTAAGATAAGCTTGAACAAGACCCTCTGCTGCTACACGTCCGGCTTTTTTTGCGGCGGCAGCAAGACCTTTTTCCCGCAAAATTTTTGAGGCTTGTTCAATATCACCATTTGCCTCTACTAAAGCATCTTTACAGGCAGACATACCTGCTCCGCTGAGTTCTCTTAATTCTTTTACCATTGCTGCTGTTACTGCCATATATGAGTTCCCTCCTAATAGTTATGTCGTAATAATTACAGTCCTTCTGATGCTTGTAGTTCTTCTATATCCTCTATCTTATCTACTGATTCTAATTCGGCTTGTGGCTCAGTATTGGACGCAACATCTTCTACTTGCTCTCCTTGCTTGCCTTCCAAAATCGCATCTGCCATTTTTCCTGCAATCAATTTTACTGCACGGATAGCATCATCGTTACCCGGAATTACATAATCCACTTCGTCCGGATCACAGTTAGTATCCACTATAGCTACAATTGGAATACCAAGATTGCGAGCTTCTTGTATTGCGATGCGCTCTTTCCTTGGGTCTACTATAAATAATGCAGAAGGAACCCGTTTCATTTCTTTAATTCCACCCAAATTTCTTTGAAGTTTGTCCATCTCATTTGTTAATTGAGCAACTTCTTTTTTGGGTAAAACTTCAAATGTGCCTTCGTCTTTCATTCGTTCCAATTCTTTAAGGCGTTGGATACGTGATTGGATTGTTTTAAAGTTGGTAAGCATACCGCCTAGCCAACGCTCGTTTACAAAATACATGCCACAGCGCAAAGCTTCTTCTTTAATAGATTCTTGTGCTTGTTTTTTTGTACCAACAAAAAGCACATCTCCTCCATCAGCCGCAACAGCACTGATTGCTTTGTAAGCGTCGTCTACTTTACGTACAGTTTTTTGCAAGTCAATAATGTAAATTCCGTTACGTTCTGCAAAAATGTACTCTGCCATTTTAGGGTTCCAGCGGCGGGTTTGGTGTCCAAAGTGTACCCCTGCTTCTAAAAGTTGTTTCATACTAATTACTGCCATTTTATACCTCCATGGTTTTTCCTCCACTGTTTAAAGCCTATTACTCTTTTAGAGCACCATGGGTTAAACAGTGTGTGTGATTGGTTATGAAATCGGTATACTATACCATATCTAATGTAGATATGTAAAGAATTTTTCCTCTGAAAAATGTAAGTTGAAAAATGCAAGTGAAAAATTGTTGATGTGGTATAAAAAAAGCAGCAAAACAATTGAAGATACCGGTAGAAAATAATCGGTTTCTGCTTTCCGTATTTATCAAAAAAGCTTAATTGATAGCGTGTATCATGTCAGGTTGGCCCCCTATTTAAAATACAAATGAAGGGGATATTAGTGTGACAGCACGCTATCAACTAAGCTTTTCAGTAATAAATAATAACTCAAAATATTAATTGGTGGTGTTTCAAAAAGTATGATGGCACTTATGCGTAGCCAAAATTAATGTAATGCACGGTCATCTTAAAGGCTTTAAAGTGATTTATGAGTTTCTTGGAGAAATTACAGGATTTACGAAAAA
>WQVX01000126.1 GCA_009785615.1 Defluviitaleaceae bacterium
CTTGATGTTCGTTCATGGGAAGATGCTTTGAAATATGGATTTATTTCAGCAGGTGGGGGTCAATGGTACTCAGGCCCATTGAATAATCTTGAAGTGGGCAATCGTATTTGGGTATATACTCCGGGTGCCGGATATGTCGGCGTTGGAACAGTCACGCATACTGCAAAGCGAGCAAGTGAAACCATGATTTCAGTGAATGGTAAGGATGAAAACTTCTTTGACTTACAATTAACAGCGGATTATCATAAAGGTCAGACAGCGGACAAAGAAGAGTATATTGTTCGTGTTAAATGGATAAAAACGGTTTCTAAAGACGAGGCAGTTTTAGAAAAGAATTTTTTTAGCAATCAAAATACTGCTGCACGTCCAATAGCTGATAGTTGGCATTATACAATAGCCAGGCTTAAACAAATATGGGGCATTGATGACTGAAATGATACTTTTGGTTAAAAATGATTTTTAAAGACGTCTAAAAAGTTTTAAAAATGCGGATGCCTTAAAAAAGTATCCGCATTTTTAAACTATCAGGATATAGAGGATATGACTGTACCTATAATTAATAGTATACCGCCTATAGCAAGCAAAATAATTCCTAATGTTCTAATTATACTGAAGATAGCTGATCCTATACTAAGTAACATGTTACCGATATTTGTAAATATTGTGCCTGCGTCAGTAGAGTTTATTGCTTCTTCAGCATCTCCAAGAGACTCAAACATCCTAGCGGCATAGTCGTATGGAATCCAAGTTCTGTCTTGATCTATAAAACCGCCAATCTCATCTATCCGAACAACCCAAGTGTTACCGTTTATACCTGTGACATGGGCGGTACGATTTATGCTATTCCACTCGACTGTTGCACCGTGAGCATCGGCCACTGAGCGTAAGGGGACAAAAATCGTGTTATTTTCGACCCTTCGAGAAATACCGTCAAAAGGACGAGCGGCTACTTCTATTGGCATAGCCATTCCCATCACAAATATCAATGCTAATAATGAAATTATTACTTTTGCTTTTAGCGAGCGTGTTAAATGTTTCATAAACCTACAAACTCCTTTCCTATTCACAAACTCCTTTAAGTAATTTCAACCACCTGCAACTGTTTGAATAACTGCTTTACTGAACAATGTGATTTTTACCTTCTTGATATTGCCTCCCATCTCTACAACAGTGTTTCTTAATTGCTTGAAAGAATTGTTATAAAAGCACCATATGTAACAAAACCAAATAATGCCCTGAAACTAAATTTTATCATACTTTATGTCGAATTGCCATGCTTGTTTTTTGTTATTTAGTATATAATCACATCAAACGCATGAAGAATGGCTTAAATCCAAGGTTTTTTTTCAAAATTGCCTCTTGAAAATTGGATTGCGAGTGAATTTTTGAAATTCTTCGGCAACGATTTTATAGGCTTTGTTGGCATCAAAACTCATTAAAATTTTCATGCGTTTGATGTATAACATAAAAGTATTGACAATAATACTTGCTCTGCATACTATTTGAATAAAAAAATATAAACAAAAAATTAAAGCTTGAAATGATATAATCTGAGGAGAATAAATAAAAAAGCCGCCATCATGGAATCAATAATATTCCATAATAGCGGCTTTCTTTTGCCTGATATCCACACACCATTCACTACGCTTTGTTGTGTGGGCATTCGTCTAATAATTATAAGCTTGCTTTAACTTTTCCGGCTAACTGAGAAAAAGCAGCGGAATCATTAACAGCCATTTCTGCTAACATTTTACGGTTAATTGTGATACCGGCATTTTTAAGGCCATTCATGAAACGGCTGTAAGATAAGTCGTTTTGCCTTGCTGCTGCGTTAATACGGGAAATCCAAAGACGACGAAAATCCCTTTTGGTCTGCTTGCGGCCGGCATATGAACTAGCCATTGCTCGCATAACAGATTGCTTTGCTACTCTATATTGTTTACTTCTGGCACCACGATAACCTTTGGCCAGTTTTAATACTTTTTTATGTCTTTTTCTGGCGTTTAATGCACCTTTTACCCTTGCCATAAAAAGCCCTCCTAGTCTATAAAGTAATACTAAACAGGTTCTTACGAATAAGGCATCATCCTGCGTACAGCCAACTCGTTGGTTTTGTCTACAACGCCAGACTTCCTAAGCTTCATTTTACGCTTTGGACTCTTTTTGCCGAGGATATGCTGTTTATTGGCTCTGGGATATTTAAACTTTCCGGTTCCTGTCACCTTAAAACGCTTTGTAGCGGCTTTTTTTGATTTTATTTTAGGCATAACAAAACTACTCCTTAATTGGTGATATTTCTACAATCTGGCTGTTAAAAACATAGCCATAATACGTGCTTCCATTTTTGGCGGTTTTTCTACAATGCCGACTTCCCGAACTTTTTCCGCAAAATCATGCATAATACCATAGGCATTTTCTTTATGCCCCAATTCTCGCCCACGGAAGCGTATTGTAACTTTTACTTTGTCTCCCGCTGACAAAAACTCAATGGCTTTTTTTACTTTTACATTAATATCGTGGATATCAATATTGGGAGAAAGGCGCAATTCTTTAACGTCTACAGTTCTTTGCCGCTTACGGGCTTCTTTTTCTTTCTTTTGCTGATCAAACTTAAATTTACTGTAGTCCATGATCTTGCAAACCGGCGGCTTTGCGGTGGGCGATATCTTTACCAAGTCCAACCGTTTTTCGTCGGCAATTCTCTGTGCATCTCGTCCGGCGACAATACCCATTTGCGTTCCATCCGCATCAATCAGCCGTACTTCCTTGTCCCTGATCTGCTCATTGATCATAAAATCGGCTATTTTACATACCTCCCCAGTATAATGGCAATAAAAAAGGGCAAGCGCCCGTCTCGTCTCAATATCTCGCAAATAAAAATAAACGAAATTATGCCGTAAACCTTTTGCCTTAGGCTAAGGTGAGAAGTGACGCTTCTACTTCATGCCGAAGAGTATCACATATTAACATATATGTCAACAAAATTTTAAAATTTTTATTACAGCGGGTTTGTTGTATTTCATATTTATGGTAGAATACATTCCGAAAACAAATACTTTAATAAACTTGGAGATCTTGTAATGTCAAAAAAAAATCAATTACCTGAAGCACATATAATCGAGCAGCCTATTCCTTTAGCCCTAGAGCTTAATTATATGCCTTATGCAATGGCAGTTATCGTATCACGGGCTATCCCCGAGATAGACGGTTTTAAACCGGCTCATCGAAAATTGCTTTACACCATGTATAAGATGGGTCTTTTAACCGGCGGGCGCATTAAATCTGCTGACGTTGTAGGACAAACTATGCGGCTTAACCCTCATGGTGATGGCCCTATTTATGAAACATTAGTGAGGCTAACCCGTGGGCATGATGCTTTGATTCACCCATTTATAGACTCTAAAGGGAATTTTGGCAAGCAGTTTTCTCGTGATATAGCCTTTGCCGCAAGCCGTTATACAGAGGTAAAGCTAGATTCCATTTGCCAAGAAGTATTTAAGGACATTGATAAAAATAATGTTGATATGGTGGATAACTATAATTCTACCATGCTGGAGCCTGTACTTTTGCCTACAACATTTCCTAACTTGCTGGTTACGCCAAACCAAGGTATTGCAGTTGGTATGGCTAGTACTGTATGTAGCTTTAACTTGCAAGAAGTTTGCTTAACTACGGCAAAATGGATTATCAATCCTAATATTAAAATTATGGATACTATGCCCGGCCCGGATTTTTCTTCCGGCGGACAGCTTCTGTACAAGGAATCTGAGATAGAAACTATCTATAAAACAGGCCGTGGCAGTTTTAAATTACGTGGCAAATATCGTTATGACCAAGCAAATTCTTGTATAGAAGTTTACGAAATACCGTATACCACAACTGTAGAGGCTATAATTGATAAAGTGATTAATATAGTCAAGGCAGGTAAAATACGGGACATTTCAGATATTAGAGATGAAACCGACCTCCACGGATTAAAGATTGCAATTGATATCAAAAAAAATGTGGATCCTGATCGGCTAATGCATAAGCTGTTTAGCCTAACCACATTGCAAGATTCCTTTAGCTGCAATTTTAATTTTCTTGTAAACGGACGCCCTCGCACAATGGGCATAGTAGAGATACTTACTGAATGGCTTGTTTTCCGCATAGATTGTATTAAACGTCAAACATCTTATGATATAGATAAAAAGACTAATCAGGCTCATCTTTTAGAAGGATTGTCCAAAGTAGCATTAGATATTGATGAAGCTATTAAGATTATTCGCCAAACTCCATCCGAAGACATGGTTATTCCTAACTTAATGGGTGGTTTTGATATTGACCGGCCGCAAGCAGAGTTTGTTGCAGAAATACGTTTGCGTAATCTTAACCGTGAATATTTGCTTAAAAGGGTAGGGGAATTGGACGCTCTCAAGCAAGAAATTGAGCAACTTACCGATCTTTTAAAAGATGATGGCAAAATACGTAAGCTTATTGCATCTCAACTTAAAGCAGTTGCTAAAAAATATTCTTCGCCAAGGCGTACAGAGATTATAGCAGGAGACAACCAGCCTGTTTTTGAAGAAGAAGAGTATATTGATGATTACAGTTTAAAATTTTTCTTGACGGCACATGGATATCTTAAAAAAATATCACTAGCATCTTTACGGTCGGCCGCAGATCAAAATTTAAAAGAAGACGACCATATTGTGCAAGTTTTAGATGCTACAAATAAGACTGATGTGATATTCTTTAGCAATCAACACACAGCTTATAAAATGAAAGCTTATGACTTGCCCGATGCCAAAGCTTCAGCAATGGGAGATTATTTGATCAATCGGCTTGGACTTTCTGAAGGCGAACGCATTTTGTATATGGTAGTGACTCTTGATTATCAAGGATATATGGTTTTTGGATATGATAATGGTAAGGTTGCAAAGGTGCCTTTAGCTAGTTATGAACTTAGGCGTAAAAAGTTAGCAAATTCCTATTCGGACAAGTCTGACCTTATAAGTATATTTTATTTGCCTGAAGATAGTGACCTCTTTTTAATGAGGGGTACTGATAAAGCTATGGTTATTGACAGTGAGATTCTTTCGCCAATTGCTGCCAGAAATACAGCCGGGGTACAGGTGTTTGCTTTAAGAAAAAACACCAAACTTACAACGCTTAGGGTAACAGAGGAAGAAGAAAAAGATGTGGAGTATTATCGCGTGGATAGAATTCCATCAGCAGGGCATTTTGTTAGAAACCAAATGAAGTTAGAGCCATAGAGGAGGCAGCACATGTTAGATGCAAAAGAACTACGTGGTAACTTTGAAGAAGTAAAAGCGGGTCTTGCCAAACGTGGGAAAGATTTTTCTTTGGAGAATTTTTTAGAACTTGATAAAAAACGGCGGGCATCCTTACAAGAAGTTGAAAATATGAAAGCCAAGCAAAATTCTGTAAGCAAAGAAATTCCCAAATTAAAAAAAGAAGGTAAAGACACCACTGCCATTATGCAGGAAATGAAAGCACTATCAGATGATATCAAAAATTTAGAACCTGCCATCCGTGAAGTTGAAGAAGAAATAGATACACTTTTAATGTGTATACCTAATATACCTCACAATACTGTGCCTGTTGGTACAACTGAGGAAGATAATGTAGAAGTGCGCAAATGGGGAGATCCTGCATCATTTAATGGCTTTGAGCCAAAACCGCATTGGGAACTGGGGGAAGCTTTAAATATTTTAGATCCCGCAAGTGCTGCAAAAACTACAGGTGCGCGGTTTACATTTTACAAAGGGCTTGGTGCAAGATTAGAGCGTGCAATTATCAATTTCATGCTAAACACGCATGTAGATAATCATGGTTATGTTGAATTGTTGCCACCGTATATTGTTCATAAACGCAGTTTGTATGGAACCGGTCAATTGCCTAAGTTTGATGAAGATAATTTGTACAAGCTGGAAGATACCGAATATTACATGAATCCTACCGCAGAGGTTCCTGTTACAAATATGTATCGAGAAGAAATTTTGGAAAATAGTCGGCTTCCTATTTATCATACTGCTTATGCGCCAAGCTTTAGAGCAGAGGCCGGGTCTGCCGGGCGTGATACTCGTGGTTTAATTCGCCAGCATCAATTTAACAAAATTGAGCTTGTAAAAATTGTTCACCCGGAGGATTCTTATGAAGAATTAGAGAAGCTTACTGCAAATGCTGAAGCAATACTACAGTTATTGGGGCTTCCGTATCGAGTAGTGAAGCTATGTACGGGAGACTTAGGTTTTTGCTCTGCTATGACATATGACATAGAAGTTTGGATGCCAAGCTATAGCAGATATGTAGAAATTTCTAGTTGCAGTAACTTTGAGGCTTTTCAAGCTCGCCGTGCCGGGATTAGATATCGTGACAGCAATGGTAAAGTGCAGCATGTTCATACCCTTAACGGAAGTGGCTTAGCTGTAGGCCGTACTACTGCCGCTATTTTAGAAAATTTTCAACAGGCAGACGGCTCAATTGTAATCCCGGAAGTCTTACGAGGATATATGGGAAATGCGGAGGTAATAAGATAGATATGCCTTTTAACTTGCTTCCGCGTTCTGTTTTTTGGTATTTTTCCTTTGCTGTTACTTTGATATGGCATACCCCCGGGCTATTTTGGGCAAGGCGAAAGTCTAAATCTATGGAACCAAGGGAATTTGATAAGTATATACACAAGATAGCGTCACGCTGGGCATTGGGCAATGCTCAGCGTAGTGGTGCTAAATTTCACATAGAGGGTTTTGAGAACATACCTAAAGATCAAGCTGTCGTTTTTGTAGCTAACCATCAAGGCGATTTTGATATTGCCGTTTTTTTAGCTTATTTTCCAATACCTCATGGATATGTTGCTAAAATTGAAATGCTTAAAGTGCCTTTGCTGCGGGATTGGATGAAAAATATGCGTTGCATTTTTATAGACAGAAGTAGCATAAGGCAAACTGCCGGGGCTATGCTTGAAGGGATAAAAGTCTTACAAAACGGACATTCCCTGGTTCTTTTTCCTGAAGGAACCCGCAGTAAGTCTACAACTATGGGAGAGTTTAAATCAGCAAGCTTTAAACTGGCAGCTAAAGCGAAGGTTCCTATTGTGCCGGTAACAATTGATGGTACTTATAAGATAATGGAAGAAAACCGCAGATTTATTAAACCTGCTGATGTATATGTAAAAATTCACCCGGCAATAGCTACGGATGGTAACGCAGACATCGCCGGGTTATCTGAAAAGGTGAGAGGGATTATAGAAGATGGGCTAAATAAAGTTTAGAATATCGCATCCATAAAACCTAACATTTGCATCATCATACCATCAATAGTAGGTATCCCCTCTTTTTCAATGAGCTTGATACCTGTTTTTTGGCATAAATCCTCAATATGACGCCCTATGCGACTATCTCTAACATTGATGGAAATTGGTTTGCCGTATTCCTTCATATAATCTGCCAACATATCTAATATGCTAATAGAAAGATCATCATTATTGCCCAATAAACGTTGGCCAACTATAATGCTATCTCCTTTATCAGCCATTAATATTAATGTTGGAAGATAAGGTCTATCTTTTTTGTTTTCTTGGATTGGTGTTGGGACATATGCTGCTTCAAGCTCAAGCCTGACACCATTGCATTTGCGTTTTTTCATTTGTGCCGGCAAAAGATCATTATTTATGATTATTTTTTGAACTTCTTCAGGTATTGGTGGTATTTTTTCTGCTGAGTTAATCCAAACCTCATTCTCGGGGGAATATGACCGCAAAACCATTTCGTTATTATTAAAATCTACAGTGATTTCATTGTTAATGTAGTTTTCTAAGGCTATTTGTAAATTTTGCATTACCTGTATTAGTAAATCGCATTGTTCGGTGTTAATATGCCATGGCAAATATCCGGGATCCATTGCTCTAAAATAAATCCATTCATTTCTTCCGCGAAAGCGTATATCTAATGCTTTATATACTTTTCTATCCTCCGGCATTACTTCTTCACGATCACCAAAAAAACACATCAAGCAATCTTGCTCAAAGCCTGCTGAAATAGCTGTAAAATCTTCTGCATATTCATTTAAACGATAAAAACTCAAGATAGACTTATAACCGGGGTATATGCCTATTGCATAACATTCTCCTGCCTGTCCCATTATTGAGCAAAAAATTGGCTCTTCGTGACCCGGAAGCATAATTGTAAAAAAGTTTGATTCCCATAGATAATCCCAAGGAGAAAGCGTACGAATATTTTTAGCAATTTTATAGAGTTCAGCCCACTGCTCAATGGTGGGCTGTTTATTATCCTTTGATTTCATAGTACACTCTCTCCCTAATCTAATGATGCATTATCTAAACACGATTAACTTGCCTTTTACTTGTACTAAGCCTAGCTGAAGATGGCTTCAAATTTCGTCGAAAAAACTGTAGATTTACAAAAAAAATGAAGGTGCAATAATAGCAATAATTAAGATGATTACAAACATTTTTTCTGTTTCTGAACCGGTTCTTATTTTTGTTAAGCTAATATTTTTAGGGGTAATAGGAAATAAAATTGGACAGCCTCTTTTTGTTAAGCAATCTGCCAGAATATGTGATACATATCCAACTGTACAACCATACAGTAAAATCCTAAAATATGGCTCTGTGATAAAAGTAGAGGCAAAAATCATACATGCCGGAATCAACAAGGTATGCATAATTCCTCTGTGTTTTGTTACAAATCCTATACTCTTTTTTATTGCCGGGGACTGGCTAAGTTTAAAAAGAATAACCATTGGAATTACCACTCCTAATATTACAATAAGCAGAGTAGAGTAATCCATCATATACCAGCTATGATGCCACGCCGCACCAATTAGTGCTATAACACTAGCTAAAATGGCAATTTTAGCTATCATTTTGCGTGATTTTCCAAGTTTGGATTGCCCATGATCAATATCCGGCAACATGGCCGCTAAGGGCGCAGAAACAAGTACCAATGAAGCTGCGGGATTGCCATTTCTAAATCCATATATAGAAAATGCTACCCCGGCAGCCATTCCAATTGCTTTGTGTGAACTACCTGTCATTATCATTCTCCTACTTTCAATAAATGGTAAATATATACTAAAGTACGCTTACTGCGTATTTGTAAATTATACCATGTAATCTGAGAATAATCGACAGCAATGTTGATATTTTGACATTAGATCTATCCGCTTTAGCGCATGATAAAAGAGCCCCAACCGGTGACAAAATGAGACCGATTGCATACATGGAAACTGCATAAAAACGCCATCCTTGCCATGTTGGACGGCGTTTTTATATAAAAAAATTTTTTAAGAAATTGTAATTATTCATTGGGTATAGTAATTAGATACAAGAGGTTACAAAGATTTACAAAAAAATGAAATATTAGCTTGAATTGTGCATAAGAAAATGGTAGAATGTTTTTGGAAAGAAA
>WQVX01000127.1 GCA_009785615.1 Defluviitaleaceae bacterium
ATAAAAAAAGAATTTTTATATTTAATTCCAAAAATTTGTGCTTCCTCTAAACGCAAACGAAAGTATACTATTTTTCGTCTTATCTCTTAATTGGACGCACATGGGGCAAAGCCCACGGTTTTTTAACGCAGCAACTATATACAAAAAAAGCGAGCCTTTTTCAGACTCGCTTTTTTGTATTTTTTTAACCTTAAATTTAGTTAGTAATTATCTTATAATCATCAGTCTTGTTTTAGATAATGCTCCGGTTCATGCATATAAGGAATGTAGATATAAGGCGTTGCCCCGTTTGGATAAGCTGAATTGCCGCTATTTGGCACAAGAGCTGAAGGGGTAGTAGTCATTGGAGCATATGGGAAAAATTCCTCAAATATGCTGTCGGCAAATGCACTGCTAAGCCCTACCGGGGTTGGTTGCAAAGTTGGCAAATTAGTTATACTATCCCACATCCAATCTGTTGCAAAATCAAACCCAATTCCTTCCCAGAAGCTTTGGCTGTTAAATTGAGCGGCTGTTACATCTTGCCCTTGGTTATTGCCGACTGTACCACCAACTACAACACTGCCACCTGCTCCGCCAAATTCTGTAAATCCACCTACAAGCATGGATGCAGAAGCAAAGTTGTTTAGCAATTCGCCATTAGGGTTATCGCCAACAATACGGTGCATATTCGCCCCACTACCGTCCCAAGCTACTTCCATACGGTAGGCTAAGTTAACAGTGTTTCTTATTGTACCATTGTTTTGTCCTGCAATACCACCTACATCCGCACTTCCGGTAATTCTTGTAAGCCCATCCGGACCCGGAGAGATAAAGCTGTCTTCTATTAAGCCATAGTTTATACCTACTAAGCCACCTACAAGATTATCTGTACCTGTTACATGAACTTCTGATATAACGTTTTGGATTGTTCCCCTGTTAACTCCGGCTACAGCACCAACCGCACGATGTGCATTAATAGAGCCTTTCAAATGTAAATTTCTAACAGTTCCATATTCACCTATATAAGCAAACAAGCCCACTTGAGTAAGTGTTCCAAGTCCTGTAATGCTTACAAACGCAAATCCATCGCCTTCAAATTTGCCATTAAAAGGCAGTATCTCTGTATTGCTAACATGGCCAATGGATACATTATGGTTGAATTCAAGGTCTGAAACAAGAGTAAAGTAAGTGTTTCTAAAATCAGTTCCCGTATCACGCATATATTCATGGATCAATGACAAATGTCCCTCCGTTGATATAATATGCGGGTCATCAGATGTTCCCGGAGTATTACTTATGCCGGGCATTAATACCGGTTGGTTAGCATCGTTGTCATTATTGGGATATTCGCCACCTGAGTCGTTATCATTATCGAGATATTCGCCACCTGAGTCGTTATCATTATCGGGATATTCGTTACCTAAGTCGTTGTCATTATCAGGATATTCGTTACCTAAATCGTTGTCTGTATTTCCATCATCCGGGATGTTGTCACCCGAACCCGGAGCGTTATTGCCTCCCGGTGGTGGTGTAGGTACCGGTACAAAAGGAGGTGTTGGGGTTGGGTGGGGTGTTGGCACAAAGCCGGGATGCGACACAGATCCGGTTGGCCTTGATGTTGATTGTCTTGATGGCCTGTTTGGTGCCGCAGTTCTTTGTCCGGCAGTCAAATTACTTCTTGCATTCCTTTGTCCCCATTGCACAATTACACTTCGCCCGTTATATACTTCTTCAACTGATTCTTCTAAATACACTTCAAGCAATGCAGGAATTGCTTCAAGCATTGCAGGGGTGATAACACCAATTTCAAGCAACATACCTTGATGATCCAGTACTGCTTGCAGAGTAAATCTGTCCATCTCTTCTACTTGCAACGGAGTTATAGTGTACCCGTCGTCATATATTCTCATTACATAACCGGCAGGCAGATATCGACCATCTACATCTCCGCTACCTTCCAGCATTGATATAGTTATCATACCACTGCTATTGCGACCCATTACATACAAGGTGCCTCTTACAGCCAAAGCTGTATTGCCTATACGAGTTTCCAGACTGTGCCCTTGCTCCATATTTGCCACATGAACCAAAGCACTACCACTTTCAACAGACAAAGACAAGCGGTCTCTTGATGCCCTGGAAACAACCAATTGACTGCTTTGATCCATTTTAAGAAGAGATTCTTGATCCATCTGTAAATATGCAAAAGAATCTCTACCTGTAGTAAGGGTGTGACCTTCGCCCAAACGCTGTCCTACCCTGGCATCAAACTCACGAGGATCGCCCCGCGTTGCTCGCACCGTGTCTCCTTCTATCCCGGACAATGTAATGGTTCTTGCATCTGCCGCAAACACAGGGCTTGCCAGGCTAAAAGACAGAATCAATGTTAATACTAGTGCCCAAAACTTATTAAATTTACGCACTATGATCACCTCCTATATTTTCCACAGTAATCCACAGTAATTTTCCAAAGAATACTTATAAGGAATACTTATATGGATTATATCGGATAAATTTGCAAACTTATTTAGCAAAACTTTAACATTAAATTTATTTATCGACATAATTTTTTATATAGACAAAATTTTTAACATTTTTCCCTTATTTCCGCAGGTTGTTAACAAAATAACAATTTAGTTTGTCTTGATAATTTCCCTTTATAGTATTATCATTCAACTATATATAACATCGTTTATATAAATGAATGGAGGGAATCAAAGGTGACATATATTACAAAAACACTCGCCGGCAAAATAACATTAGTTACAATTTTAATGATATTTATCAGCTCTGCCGGCATGGGAACCGTAAGCTTTTTACTATATCGAAACTCTTCCATTGCAATAATCAATAATCAGACGCAAATGAGTGCTGAAAGTGTTTATAATTTTGGGCTGGTTATGCTGTTGCTTGTTATCGTATCTTGCGTTTTACTTGGTGCAATCTGCTTTTGGCATTACAACAGAGTCATTGGTAAACCAATAAAAGGGCTATCAGACATAGCTAACAACCTTGCAGTAGGAAACCTTGATATCAACAACCTTCCTTTAACTTCCTCGTTGGTTAACTTAAACAAAAAAGTTAAACCTGAAAAAGCAGGCGATTTTAGCAGCTATGTGCCCAATGACGAGATTGGGCAATTAACTGTGGCAGTATTCACTATGACCGATGTAATTAAATCCCTTATTAGCGAATTTCTTAAACTGGAACATGAAGTTGATGTAAACGGAGACACTAAATACCGTATAAATTCGTCAAAATATAGTGGGGCTTTCCACGATATTTGTGAACGAGGAAACACATTGGTTGAGCAATTTAACAATGACTTGTTTCTGGTATTCGATATACTTGCTGCCATAGGCGATGGAAATTTTGATGTAGATGTTCGTCAATTGCCCGGTGAAAAAGCCGCCATAAATCATTTTTTCAATTTCATTGTAAGCAACCTGCGTGATATCCATAACGAAATCACTCGCTTGTTTCAAAGCCTGGCAGAGGGCAATCTTGACCTCCAAGCAGATACTGACAAATATCAAGGTGGCTGGGCAGAATTACTTAAAGAAATGAACAACCTGGCTGCTACAGTAGCCGATCCTATATCTGAAATTGAGGTTGCTTTAACAGAAATGGCTAAAGGAAATTTTGAAACTCCTGTAAAAGGTGATTACAAAGGGGCTTTTAACAACCTAAAACAAACAGTTAACAAAACAGGTTTCGACCTCCTGGAAAATGTAAATGAGATCACCACCCTTTTACAAGCCTTAGCTAAGGGAGATTTAACTGTACCTGTTAATCGAAATTACATTGGCTCTTATACCACTATAAAAAAAGCATTAATCAGCATTTTTGAATCCCTCAACCGTGCTATGTGGACTATACAAAACACAGCTACACAAGTACAAGAAAATGCATCACAAATGTCTGAAAGCTCTGCAAGCCTTGCAGAGGGTACAAACAGACAATCTTATGCTATACAAAGGCTGAATGAATCTTTAGAAACAATCAACGAAAAAACTCACGTTAGTGCAGAAACTGCACAATCTGCCAAACAACGTTCTTTACAATCAACCGACAGTGCCCAAAGCGGCAGGCAAGATATGCAGGAGATGATTTCAGTCATTGAGGGCATTAAAGATTCTTCAACTAATATTACAAAGATCATAGGAGTCATCCGGAATATATCATTCCAAACAAATTTACTTGCACTTAATGCTTCTGTAGAAGCTGCTCGCGCCGGTGAACACGGAAAAGGATTTTCTGTAGTAGCTGAAGAGGTGCGCAACTTAGCAGCCCGAAGCCAAACAGCAACAAAAGACACTACTGCTGAAATTGATGAATCTATGCGTCGCATTGATGAAGGTATAAAGGCGATTCAATCAACTGCTACATCCTTAGATACGATTCTAAATCACGTAAATGAAGTTTCTACACTTATTTCCCATATTTCAGATATGGCACAAGAACAAGCAGATGCCATTGATCATATTAATCAGGGACTTACTGAAATATCTCAAGTTGTTCAAGAAAACTCAGCCGCTTCTCAAGAATATGCTGCCACAAGCCAAGAATTAAGTTCTCAAGCCGAAAACTTAAAGCAAGCAGTAGCCTTCTTTACCGTTAGACCTCCACGAGAATCCTATAACAACAACTCTTTCAATCCCCAATGACCCACTGATTCGTGAAATTAAGACCTGTCTGCTAACCTGCTTTCTTATGAGGTTGTGGGCAGGTCTGTTTTTATACAAAAAATTTGCACATATTATTTTAAAACTACGGCAATTCTAAAGCAAAGTGCAAAAGTGGTTCTGTTTACTAACAAGCTTAATATGCTAAAAACATTTAAAATAATTTACACTTAGTCACAGAACTTGTGTTAATATGACGGACATAAAATTAATTGTTATGATTTATTTCCAAAAAAAACGGAAATAGATTGTTATTTTAATTGCTTTTCAATAAAGTTATAATATATGACACTAAGAAACATATATATTTCATTAATTCCAAATTACCATATAATTCAAAAATAAGCTTTACAATTGAATTGATTTCCTTTATAAAGAAGAGGTGTAAATTTATGTCAAAAATCATTAGAGAGCAAGCATTACTGATAGATGATCAGAAGAGAACCTGGGAAGAAGCTATACGCATTTGCGGCAAATTAATGGTGTCTCTGGGTTCTGTAGAGGAAGGCTATATAGATGCTATGGTGGATGTAGTCAATGATATGGGACCGTATATTGTTATCGCCCCTCATATTGCATTTGCCCATGCTGCTGCCGGCCTGCATGTTATAAAAAATGATTTAGTTTTGACCGTTTTTAAAGAACCCGTTATTTTTAATTCTAATAATGACCCGGTACATTTATTATTTGGCATTTGTGCTCTTGCACCCGAAAGCCACTTGGAGCTTTTAAAAAAACTTGCCAAGGTTATTGAACCTGAAAAAGTGTATCAAGAATTGATTAATTGCAATTCTACTGCGGAAATTTACAGAATTATAAATGGAGTATAAAACAAAGAATAAAATTGAGAAAGGAGGTACAAACTATGAGCGATTTAAGGATACAAGCAATTTGTGGTTTTGGAGTAGGGTCTTCTACTTTGTTAAGAATCAAAATTGAAGGTGTTTTAAAAGAACTTGGTGTTAAAGCAACTGTTTTTACCGGTGACGTTTCTTCTGCTTCCGGTACAGAATGTGATGCTATATTCACCTCTAAAGAGCTTGCAGATAATTTGCGAAGCAAGGTCAAGGTTCCTGTTGTTGTAATCAATAGCTTTGTTAACACAGCCGAAATCAAAGAAAAGACGGAAGAGTTTTTAAAAACAAGATAGTAATTTTACCTGAATGATAGTAACACTAACTAAACTAATTATTAGGAGGGGCAGTTAATGGTTGTTCTTCAGTTCTTAATTACCCATGTATTTGGTGTAGCAGCAATATTTTTGGCTTTGATTGCACTTACAGGTCTTTTACTTCAAAAGAAAAGCTTTTCTGATATCATATCAGGTACTTTTAAAACTGCTGTTGGTGTTATTATTCTTCAACAGGGTGCAGGTATTTTGGTAGGCAGTATTTTACCTTTGGCCGGCGGTATATCGGCAGCAACACCGGGAGGAGCTTCCGCACCTTCAATGGCTGACAGCTTGTTTATGGAAATGTACGCCTTTGAAATCGGTATTGCTATGATATTTGGTTTCTTGCTTAACTTATTGGTAGCTCGTTTTACAAAATGGAAAGCTGTGTTCTTAACGGGTCATATGCTATATTGGTTCCCATTTGTATTTGTAGCCGTTGGCGTAACTGCCGGCTTAACAGGTGTACCTCTGTTGATCGCTTCTACACTTACAACTGCTATCTACTATATAGTTGCTCCTAACCTTGTGCGCCCATATGTTAGAGACGTAACAGGCGATGATTCTTTTACATTAGGACATCCAAGTACTGTTTTTGTTTTACTTGGTGGATTTTTGGCCGGCAAATTTGGCGACAAATCAAAATCTACAGAAGATATCAACATACCTTCCGGTCTTAGATTTTTAAAAGAAATAGCTATTTCCGGCTCTCTTTTAGTCATGATAACTTATGCAATTGTTGCATTAATACTTTTCCTTATGGGTATTAGCCCCGTTGAGCAATTTGGATTAGGTGAAGCAGCAGCATTGTTCAGCTTTATTATAGTATCCGGTATAACCTTTGGTGCCGGTCTTACTATACTTTTGCTTGGTGTGCGTATGATGATTGCAGAAATCGTACCGGCTTTTACCGGTATTCAAGAAAAATTGATACCAAAAGCCATTCCTGCGTATGACTGCCCGCTTCTTTTTCCTTACGCGCCTAACGCAGTTATCATCGGCTTTATAATCAGTACAATTGTATCTGTAATTGTTATTGTAATTACTGCTCCATTGGGTATCTTTAGATATGCGGTTATCCCTATTGTAATTACTTGCTTCTTTGAAGTTGGAACCGCTGCCGTAGTTGGTAATGCAAGAGGCGGACGCCGTGGTGCTTATATTGCATCTGTTGCCTGTGGTATTGTTCTTGTATTCCTCATGGGCTTCTCTCTGCCGTTTGTAGAAAACACTATCGCAGATTGGCTTTTAATTTTCGGCGGTCAAGACTTCTCTCTTTGGGCTATTATCCAAGGTTTAATTTTGAATGTGTTGCCAATTTAACATAAACTTTAGAGATATGTTTTAAAGTTGTATGACAATGTGGCAATCTGCTATAGTATCTTTATAGCTAAATTGCTAGTGAAAAAGCGGGTCGAAGTCGACTCGCTTTTTTGTAAATAACGTGAGTTTGAGGAACAAAAAACCTTCGTTGAACCCATGTTAAAAAGGTGGAATATGTAATGCTTCATGACCGAAGCAGGGCAATTTTATATAAAATTTTGACCGATCAATCTTCTTTAACGGCTCAGCAGTTGTCTGAAGGCCATAATCTCAGTTTACGAATGATTAGATATGACTTGGAAACAATCGACAACTTCCTTAAAAAAAATGGCTTGCCAATTCTTCATAAAAAGGGCAAAATACGCTTTTTAGGCAGTGTAGAAGAACGCGCTAAGGCAATAGCCTTAACAGAACAAGCCATATCTCAAAATAGAATCAATTTGCCGGATGACCGCTTGCATCAAATCATATCAACTTTACTACAAGCAAAAAAGTGTATCACTTATGAAGAAATTGCCCAAATACTAGACGTTTCTAAAAGCACAGTAATAAGTGATCTTAATAAATTGCGTAGTTTTTACCCTTACCAAAGCGTCAGAGTAGAAGTAATACCCCGCCATGGTATATATTTTTCCGGTGATGAGATCGAAATTCGGGAATCAGTAGTATCCTTTTTGTTTGGCAGATCCGAAATTCGTAATCTTTTTTTCATGTTGCAATCGGGAGAGCTTGAATATGGATTTGCTGTTGACCAACCATTACATATATTCCATCCCGGCTATTTAGATAGATTTGCTCGTTGTATTCGGAACATTGTAAACACTTTAAAAATAAGAATTACTGATAATACATTTATCCAATTACTTCTTTACTTAGTTGTAACATCTGCCCGTATTAAATCCGGGCATTTAATAAAAAAAACGCTGAATATTAAAGTTACTGATAGCTGCCAATATGCCACTGAAATAATTATAACTGAACTAAGCAGTACTATTGATTTTGAAATTTCTGATTCCGGCGAATATGGATATTTGGCAGGATTAATGACGAACTTTTTTATCAACCCTTATAACAATAGAGCAGAGCTTCAAATTTTACTGTTAAGCTTGGTTTGTAAAATAGAACGCCTTTTAAACATAAACTTAATGCAAGATATGGAACTTCTTAAAACCCTTGATGCAGATATTCAAGCTATAGTCGGCAATAAATCATTATTTTTGCCAACATATGAAAATATTATAAACCAATTGAAGGAACATTACCCTAATGTATATGCGTCAGTAAAAGACTCCGCTATTTTAATTGAAGAGTATGTAGGGCGGCAATTATCCCAAGAAGAGCTTACCACTTTAATGATTCCTTTTGCAGAGGCGGCTCAACGCAACTGCACCTTATCAACCCAACGCGCAAATATTCTTGTGGTATGTAGCGCAGGGCAAGCTACTTCTCGGTTACTTTGCTACCAGCTAATGTCTTTATTTGATGTAACTGTTGTGGATGCAATAGACTTTAACCAACTAAGGGATAGTGTTAAGCATTGCGATGTTGATTATATTGTCAGCACAATCCCTTTAAAAACTGTAGATAAACCCAGTATTTTAGTCAATCCTTTTTTAACGCCAAAAGATTTGGAAAATTTAAAAAGCTACCTACCAACAAAGGTAATTGACCATAACCTTTTTACCGGCCTGATTAATGTGATTGAAAAGAACTGCCACGTTATCAATCCAAAACAACTTACAGAGGACATAGCAAACCTTTTAAGTATCAAAGGATTTCGTCAGTCTGAAAGCCCTTTAAATTTATGTGATATTTTAAAGCCCGAAAATATCATGCTGGATGTAAAATGCAATAATTGGCGCGATGCTGTCAAGGTATCCGGCATTCTTTTAACCAATAATGGATATGCAGAAGAATCTTATACAAACGAGATGGTTGAAAGTGTGGAGCAAAATGGCTCCTTCATAGTAATTGACAAGGGAATTGCCATGCCTCATGCCGGGCTAAAGTCGGTAAATCAGGTTGGAATGTCTTTTGTGCGCCTGGCAGAGCCTGTGTTTTTTGGCAGCCCCAATGACCCTGTAGATTTGGTTTTTGCTCTTTGTACTCCTACTAAGGTGGCACATCTTAATGCACTAAAGCAGTTCTCCGATTTGATTAGTGATAAAGGATTGCTTAAAAAAATACGCGAGGCGAAGCAAATTGATGAAATTGTGGATATTTTA
>WQVX01000128.1 GCA_009785615.1 Defluviitaleaceae bacterium
AGTTTCCCATGCAAAGCCGGGCAAACCTTCTTCAAATGTAATAATATCATCTTCTGTAAAATTGATTACTCCAAAATGCTTAGTATCAAGTTGCATAACAGTACCTCTTCTTTCCACTAAGGGCTGGCTAAGAATAGATTTCTCAACAATCCCTAATTACTTATACTTGTAGAAAGTTTCCCAAGGTTACGTTAATAATATTCGTCCCTACACTAATAGCCGCCATATATTGTGCTTGGGCTGAAGATATCAGCGTTGCCAATCGGATTACATCCACATCTTCATTTTGGGACATTAGGCGATACAGGCTACCTTCGTCATGCTCCAAGCGATTTTGGAAAAGTTCTAATCTGCGTCCGCGGCTTCCTATATCAGTAAGTTCTTGACGTACTTGGGCAGAATGGCGATCAATCAGATACAGCATATTATTAAAGCGATCGTTGACAACTCTATTAATTTGAGCACGTTCTGTATATCTGTGACGGTATATCAGTTCAGTAATTTCATCATCACTCCAAGGCTGAAGTGGAGGAAGTCTAAGTGCGTTTTGAGCTTCAAAGTGTTCCCTAAGTTCACTTTTGTCTGTATATTCAAGAGAGTCAACAAATTCAACTAAACGCAACAAATCAGCAAAAAGATTAGGAGTGAGTACATTACTAGCCAGAGTATTAACCGGTACAGTAGTATGAGTACTGAATTCGTACGTTAAATTTTGGTTGTCTACGGATGGCCCAAAGCCATTAAAAAATATTTCGTTTGGGTCTAAGTCATTTGGATCCATTACTGTTAAATGGTGTAAAGTATGGCCGGGAGGTGCAGCTATTAACCTTGACGGAAACATTACAGCAGGGTTTAGTTCGTTTGCGCTAAAACCATTTACTTCATAACTTATAGTTAAGCCGGTACCGGGTGGAAAATTAGCTGCCCCGGCAGCACCGGTAGCATCTGCTGCATTAAAGATTAGCTCGCCTGTTTCTGCAATAAAGTGTACCTCACCCGGTTCAGGGTTATAAGCATCATAATGATCAAGTGTCATTGGTATAAGATTAAGACCGGCAGGTAATCCTGCAATAGTAGCAGGATCAATATTCCTATAGGGTAATTTAATTACATGGATATCGTGTACAATAGGCGGTAGTTCAATACCATCAGGAATTACCGCAGGCTGAGTTATGTCATTTCTAAATTGCAAAGACATTGTACGTTCAATATCTCTCAAGAAGAATGTTTGCTCTATTTCAAAATGCAAACCGGGTTGATTTTGACTAAAAACCGGAGGTTGGTTAGTTCTAAGCCCAGAGAATATATATCTGCCTGCAAATTGAGTATTCATCTCAAGCCCTATTTGATGCAACATGTTTCTCATTGTTAAAGTAAAAGCTCTTCTATCATCTAAATCAAGGTAGTCGTTGCTGGCAGCATTTATCGAGTCTCTTGCAGATGCTAACAATGTATCAACTACGTTAAATAAGGAAGCTTGGGTTACATCCATCCAAGCCAAGCCACGGTCTACATTATCTTGAAAATCAAAATTTGATCTCATATTAGAACGAAATTTTAATGCCCTTGCAGCAACTAAAGGGTTGTCTGATGGCAAATTTACAACTCTGCCTGAAGACTGTTGTCTCCACAAACCATCCAAATTTCGTACTGTACGACCAACATTTAACATCATGTTATTGGTCATCATTGAACTGGTTATACGCATCATCATGCTCCTTTACTAAGAGTCTGTTGAGAAATAAGTTATCTACCTTCCTCAACAGACTTAAAAATCTATTAGCGAATACAAAAGTATATTTCGCTTTTCGGTATAAAATCTAGTCTGAAAATTAGTATCAGCCAACGCCCAACCTGTTAATTAAAGTATCGTATACTTCATTCATAGTTGCTATCATTCGGGCATTGTTTTGGAACAGTTGCGTAAACCTGGTCATATTCATCAATTCTTCATTTACACATACATCCGAGATGGAAGCACGCTGGTTTTGGGTAGCAGCAAGCATCTCGTTATAATTTCCTCTAAAACGTATAGCTTGTTGAGCAGATATACCCAAGTGACCCGCAGTAGCGATAATAAAATCTAACAAATTACCTTCTCTAAACAAAGAAGGATAATCTCCCACCCTGATAAAACCTAAGATAATATCATTATTACTCTCTCCGGCTAATGGGCTTGAGCTGGCTCCCATTAGTTCAGGATATCTAACTAATTCTGAATTAATGGTAAAGTTTAAAGCATTAAGAAGGTGCGTATTGCCAAGAAATCCACCTACAGTATTACCATCACGGTCTGCCCAATTAAAGAAATCATTTCCTGTTTGACCTTGCAAGCCAAAGCCGGCACGATGTCCGCCCGGATGCATTCCCGGAATTTGATTGCCTTGCGCATCCACACCATCATTCATGGCATTAGCAAAAACCCTAACAAGATTGTTTAATCTATTCATATAGAAGGGGATGCCTTTATAAACACTGGTTTCAACTGCCCTAATACCGGGAAAGCCCACAGGAACAGCATCGCCAATTTGCCAAAGTTGCTGAGGCGGATTTGCTTCAGGATCAAAAGTTGCGGGATTAAAACTAATTTCCCATGGCTGTGCATTTATAAAACGAGGCCAAGTAGTAGGATCACCAAGGGCGGCAGTTGTAGGCAACAAATGCGGATTATTTGTAAGCCACTGTATAACCTCAGCAGAAGGAGCCGGATTAGCACCGGGAGCAGGAACCGGAAAAAGCTCAACTCTAACTTTTGTAGGCTGGGTACCGTTACCATCCCGTATATCTATTAGCCCTCTAAGTGTACCACGCAAATTTCTGCTGTAGATATTAAAGGGTGCCCCACTAGTAAAACGAATATCATACAATCCATCTACATCTGACTCATTACGTCTTTGGTCGGGTGTACGAGCTACTACCTCTAAAGCATGGTGTGAAAAATGATTAACAAAGTCATAACCATTGATAGATATAGTAAGACGTCTGTCATTTTCAAGGCCGCTTGCATGGCTAAAGTCGCGCTCTTGTACTTCTACATTTACAAACTCAGATAAGCGATCTATCAATAGTGCGCGTTGGTCACGCAGATCGTTAGCATTAGAGCCAAAAAGTTCAAACTGATGGATTTGCTGATTTAATATAGAAATTTGATTGCCTAAGCTATTGATCTCTGTAACTACGGCGCGTATTTCGCTATTAACATCTCTTTGTTGATTATGAAGCTGTTGTGCATTACTACGTACTAGTTCTGACAGAGACTCGCCGGCTCGTATTACATTAAGACGGAAGGTTGGCTCATGGCTGGATTCGGATAAAGATTGTAAACGAGAAAAGAAATCTTTGAAACCGCCAAGTACGTTGGAATCATTTAAGTCGTTAAATATTGCTTCCAGCAAGGACAATTGAGTATTTTTAACAGCAAACTGTCCATATACGCCACTCTGATTCCAAAAACGCCTATCTATAAATTGATCACGTATTTGTTTCACATTGTGTACTGCGGATCCTGTGCCAAACATACCACGACCATTGCGCAAATTTATAGCCGGGTTAGCTGATTGTACTGTAACCTGGCGAGAAAAACCATGTATACCGGCATTGGCTTGATTATGGGCAACAACAGCTAAATTTGCCCTAGCAGTATGCATTCCGGATTGTGATACACGAAAAGTAAAAAATGAACCTCTCATATTTTTGTACTCCCTTCATATCAAAAAATTTTAATCTATAGTCCGGCGCGTCCCATACGGTTAACAATTGTATCAATCATGCCATCAATTATATTAAATAAACGGGCAGCAGCTTGATAAGCAAATTGGAAGGTCATCATATTTGATACTTCTTCATCCATGGAAACACCCATAATTGCATTACGTCTGTTATCTGCATAAACCACTTGTTGAAATTGAGCTTCTAAAGATGTATTTATAGCCCTTAATTCTACACCCAAGTTAGTAATAAAAATTTCATATGCTCGTGTTAAGTTGTATCTGTTGCCACCTATTTCTATAGAATAGTCACCGTTATCATCGCCCCATCTGGCTATTATTTCTTGCATTAACCTAACATCGTTGGGGTCGCCGGATAAAGAAAGTGCCAGCAGACTATATCCGCCATCTTGCAATAATAGCGGGTTGACCATAAGATTGCGGGTTGTATAAAGTGAATCGAAATCTCCCGCAAAGCCCGGGTTATGAATATCATCACCATTAAAGCGCGGATGATCTCTACGGACAAAAAGTTCTGTATGAAGGCGGTCGCGGTTGAGATCAAACGGTGCATCCGGGCAAGGCTCTCCATTAGCGTCTACAGGTGCGAAAGCATTATTCAAGAGACGTACTACAGAGTTTACAACCTGATCCATTTCTTTCATAAGCCGTGGTACCAAAGCATGTTCTTTACTCCATGCAGCTTGGCGATAAGTACGACGAGCGGCTAAGAAATTATCATTCATTTCTCTAAATAACAAAGTATCAGCATTTATTGGCGGCGGTGAACCTGCATTAAGTGCCGCTTGCACCGCTCCCCAGTTGCCCGGTGGTACAGCTTGCGGATATAATCTCTCTAAATTATTAATGAGACTTTCCCATTCAAGCATTTCTTGAGTTCCTGCCGCTGGCATTGCAGCAAAGTTGTTGTCCGGGGAATTGATTATCATAAATTCAAACATTTCTTGAGCATTTGCAAAGGCCATACCTTGTGGCAAAGCAATCGGGTTCCAAAGTGCATCAATTCCCCGATATGTAGCTGGCATAGCTCCACGAGCGCGTAACAATGCCATCAATGCGCCTTCAGCATTACCATTTTCTGAATTTATTGGTCTGTTCCAATTATAGAACGGAGTGTATTCTCTAGGTGGTGTATTAGAAACCAAAATATCAGGAGAAGAAGTAAATACAGGTTCTACTATATCATAACGTCCGGATATCCATTTAAGTCCTAAAGTATTTACTGAACCTTGATGCAAGAAGAAGTTACCATTGATGGTTAAAATATCAATGCGTCCGGTATCAGGATTTTCAAAAACATCAATTGGTACAAGGCCGCTTAATCTATCAATCAAACGGTTACGCTCGTCGCGCATGTCATTAGCATTGTCACCGGCAAATTCATTGGCCTGGATTTCTACATTAAGGATATTGATTCTTTCTACAATATCGTTAATTTCTGATACCATACTGCGTACCTGGCTGTCTAAGTTGCGTTGAAGCTCAAAAAGTTCATCAAAAATGTTTTGTGCTTTATCCATAAAGGCAATAGCACTTCCAATAAACATATCACGAGCTTCTATATTGGCAGGTGCAGTATTAAGTTCCTGTATTGCATTCCACATATCTGCCAAAACAGCTTGCATACGATAAGACCCATCCAGTTCACCTAAAACAGTTTCCAAATGGTGCCCAATGGCAGACATTTGTGCATAAAAGCTTAAACGAGCATTATGCTCACGGTATCTAAGATCAAAATATCGGCTGCGAATTTGATGAACTGCACTGTTATCAACACCGGTACCTACATGTAACATTTGGCCTGCACGATTAGTTCCTATTCCTCTGGTAGGAAGCTCATGCTGTACTGTGCGTTGCCTGGAAAATCCGGCTATTTCAGCATTTGCCATATTATGGCCGGTAACAGCTAAACCTGTTTGAGCAGCTCGCATACCAGTTATTGCTACATTTAAAGTTTGAAAGCCCAAAGTAATCTCTCCTTTTTAGTTTTTAGTATCTATATAACCGGCCTCTTCTGAATAAACATCATCTGCACCGGGAAAATACATAACCGGTTGCTGGCCTGTGTTACTCCGCATTACATTAGTAGAATATTCAATATACTCTAAGGCATGTTGCACCAGTTCACCATTTTGTTGGTTAACTTGTTTTAATTCATCTAATATTTTCTTAAAATTGTCCCTGAGATCAACAAGGGATTGATGTTCTTCTTGATCTTTCATCAATTCAATTAATTTGGTTAAAGTAAGATCATTTTCTTTTTGGTTAAGAACCATAGCCATATCAGCCACAATTGACTGACGCTTTTTTTCAAGTTTTTGATTTTGGCTAACAAGTATATTTTCTAAGTGGTTTATTTTTTGCAATGATTCAATATCATTAGCAATGATGACGTCACGTTTTTCCAGGGCAAGACCCAAAAGCTCTTCGTATCTGTTAGCCTGCTCTCCCATTATTTCCAGTAGTTGATCCATCATACCAGCCATATTATTTAACCCGCCCTTTAATTTGTAAAATGTTAGGAGTGCCTAATCTTGGTAATTTCTTGTATTTACAGAAAAAACCCTTCTAAACAAGGCGTAAAATGCCTCAAAGTCTAGAAGAGTTTACATCCATGTAACCCTTGTTTCCCATTTAAACTTGATGGTTTATTAACCAACTTTTAATAAATAGAATTAAGGTTCTGCAATATCTTATCTGCCACAGCAGAGGCACTTACAGAGTACAAGCCGGATTCTATCTGTGACCGAACACGATCTATTTCATCAGCTCGTACATCCGGAACTCTGGAAACAGCCCTGCGAGCCTGCTGGTAATCTTCTGCTTGTACAGATAGAGTAAAAGTATCTTGCCCGTTGTAACTGGCGTCGTTTATCCTACGTGCCCGGCCGGGGCTGTTTGTGTTAAAAACTTGATACGCATTATAAGTGCTGTTAACTCTCATATTCATCTCTAACCCGTCCTTTCATATAATAATCAGCACATTGAATATTTCAAAGGAGTCGTTCCATTAACCCCCTCTGTAGATATTATCGGCATAGTAGGGGGATAATATTAGTTTTTTTTGAATTTTATTAAATATTCAAGATACTAAACAGTCTCTAATGCAGAATCGTCCGAATGTTGGCGCAATGTAATGCATAAAGAAACAGCGTATACTTTTGCTGCATTATTATCTAAAAGATATTTTGCACAAGCATTTATTGTGGCTCCGGATGTAAAAATGTCATCAATTAACAGTATCGTTTTTCCTTCAATATTATATTTTTTGTTATTAAATTTAAAAGCATCGGTTAGATTTTGTTCACGAGCAAATGCACTTAAACCACTTTGAGGCGTTGTTTTTTTTATGCGAAGTATCATGTTTTTTGCAACAGGAACACCATAAAACTTTCCTATTGGTTGAGCCAATACATCTGCCTGATTAAAGCCTCTTTTTCGCTTTTTTGAAGAATGTAGAGGAATAGGAACTATGTAATCGCTCTTTATATTCCAGTTTTTACAAACATTTGCGAATAAATGCCCCAAGCCTTGAGCAACCTGTTTTTTACTGCGAAATTTAATGTTAAGAACCAAATCGCGAACCACATCTTCATAGGCAAATGCAGCCCTATGATATTCAAAGTTAAAATCCTTGCCTACACAAGCGGCGCAAGAAAACTGATCAGAAGCTGCTTTCTTTGGATGCCCGCATCGTAAGCAAAAAGGTTCCTCAATTGGAATAAAAAGCGATTTACAATTATCGCAAAGGTAATTTTCAACCCCATTATGGATAGGAACAAGAATCATCTGACAAGCCATACATTTAGGGGGATATATCCAATCCAGCAAAGACATGGTTATTTATCCTTTATTAGAATCTTTAGAATCCACCATCCTAAAATAAACAGGAGGTTTATCAAAAGGAAGTGCTTTAGTAAAGCCGTTACGCTCATAAAAGCGGACTCCATCGTTATTTTCAGCACTTACGTGAAGAACACAACGTCTAAAGTTTTCATCTTTAGTAAGTTTGCGAGCGTATTTTAACATCTCGGCTCCTATGCCATGGTTTCTATATTCCGGTAGCACAGATAATGTGGCTACGTAAAATTCGTCCGGAAGAATTTCTGCATTTCTGGCAAAGTAATAAAAATTTTCTGTGTGAGTGACTAAGTGGCGGAAAAAATGAATTTTGCCAATGCAAATTAATTGCCAAACTGTGGAGCCAACTAATTTTTCAATTAGCCGGGAAGGATAGCAGGTCATAAGCCCTACGGGAACATTGTCAAACTTTGCAATGTAAGAATAACGGTAACTAAAGCGGTTAGATTTATGCATCCAAAGTTTTTTAAAATAAACCAGGGCTTTTGCTTCTCCAACTTCACCAAAAATATCATAGGAGAACTTGTGGTAGGCCATATAAGTTAGTTGTGCTGCCAGATCAGCATCTTCTTTTGTTGCGCCTACTATATTGATTTCATTCATGCTATCACCCGAGCCATTATATCATATCCGGCATGTATGGTATACGTCTCTTGTAGAAAAAGAGTTTTTTACATATTTGGTCTTATATGTGGGAATACTGTAAATTATGACAAATACTATTGTAATACCTACAAATAAATTTTCAACCAATATCTTATGCATATTAATTCGCAGACCTCTTTGCCGCGAGGACGTTACTTCTACTGCTCTTTTGCCGCCAATACTGTCCCGCGGGTCGGTTAGCTACCCTTCGGTACAAGAGATTCGCTTAGCAGCAGAATCAATGCAGGGCAGTATTTTTGATGTTCAAATTATAAAAAAGGGCGAGTATCAAATTTTGCAATTTTTTATCGAATTTGCGGCAGGTGCAGCCGACAATGTCACTTTAAAAAGCCAAGTATTAGACTTTTTGCAGGATGTTATTCTGCATCCGCTAACAGAAAATGAGGGTTTCTTTCCCGCTTATGTAAAGGGTGAAAAAGATAATTTAAGAAATCGTATCCAAGGGCGCATCAATAACAAAGCTGAGTACACAAATTTAAAATGTTTAGAGTCCATGTGCAAAGGTGAACCTTTTGGTTTATATGGAGACGGATATGAAGAAGATTTGCCTGACATTACGCCAAAAAGCCTGTTAAGCCATTATCACAATATCCAAGGTAATGCCTTAGTAGATTTTATAGCACTGGGCACATGGAACGAAGAATGGCTAAAAGAAGAAATTTCTAAGCGTTTTAATATTTTTGTCAATCCGACAGATACTTCAAATGATTCTTTGGCTCAAGCTCAACAGGTCAAAGTTAAACAAGCCGGAAGTGACAGGCAAATAATTCAATTAGATCATGGCACTTCACAAGGAAATTTGTGCGTAGGTCTAAGATGTGAGCTTGAACCATCCGGCAAAGATGCAATTAATCTTTTATTGGCAAACGAAATACTGGGGGTTGGGCCCGGTGCTAAATTGTTTACCAATATTAGAGAAAAGGAGAGTCTCTGTTATTCTATTTATTCTAATGTATATAGGTTTAAATCTTTGATGTGCGTTTTGGCCGGAGCCGAACCTGATAAACTGGAACATGTTTTGGCTTTGGTAGAAAAAGAAATAGACTGTTTACAAAAAGGGGAAGTTAGTGACAGCGAGCTTCATAATGCAAAACAATAT